>JALOQK010000008.1 GCA_025453395.1 Candidatus Omnitrophota bacterium | reverse complement strand
GGGGTATAAGACTCCCAGGCAGGTAGCTAGCGAATACTTACAAAGTAACGGCTTTGATCAGGGATTTAAATTTTGTCGCAATTAGAGTTGCAATTCGCCTTACAGCTTACAGCTAATAATATTATTTGACTAAAAGGGCTAATTTGCGTATAATAAGGTTTTCTAAAGGAGGTGGATAAGTTGGTTCTAGTTAAAGATAAGAAGAAAGATATCATTGAGAAGTACAAATTGCATGCCAGGGACACTGGTTCAGCCGAGGTGCAAATAGCCATTCTGACCGAGAGGATCAATTCCTTGACCGATCATTTTAAATCGCACAAGAAAGATCATCACTCTAGAAGAGGGCTTTTGATGATGGTTGGCAAAAGGCGCCGGTTCCTTAATTACCTTAAAGAAAAAGATACCAAAAAATACGAAGAAATCATTGGTAAGCTAAATTTGCGCAAATAAGCGGATTTTTCTCCAAGGTTATCCTCTAGAAAGGCAGAAAGTATGCAGTTTAATAAAACACAATTAAAGTTCGGCCAGCAGGACATTATTATAAGTACCGGGAAGTTGGCCAAACAGGCCAATGGTTCGGTTACTGTTGTCTGTGGCGGCACGGTAGTTTTGGTCACGGTATGTATGTCTAAGCTGCCCCGGGAGGGCATAGATTTTTTCCCTCTTACCGTAGAATATCAGGAAAAGACTTACGCCGCGGGAAGGATCCCCGGAGGCTTCTTTAAAAGGGAGGGCCGGCCCTCAGAAAACGAAATTTTGACTGCGCGGCTTATTGACCGTCCAATCCGCCCGCTTTTTCCAAAAGGGCTTTATAATGATGTGCAGATTATGGCTATTGTTTTGTCAAGTGACGGAGAAAACGACCCGGATATCTTGGCGGTAACCGGAGCTTCGGCGGCTTTGTCGATATCCGATATCCCTTTTAATGGCCCCTTGGCTTGCTGCCGGGTCGCCCGTTTAAACGGCAACCTTGTTTTAAATCCTACCTACGCGCAATTAGAGAAAAGTGAATTTGATATAGTGGTAGCTGCCAATGATAAAGGTATTATTATGCTTGAATCAAAGGCGCAGGAAATATCCGAGGAGCTTTTTAAAGAAGCGGTAGCTTTTGGTTTTGAGAATATCAAGCCTGTCTTAAAGCTGCAAAAAGATTTTGCCGCCAGTTACGGTAGGCCCAAGGCAACCGTAGAGTATAAGACTATTGACCCAGAATTATTGAAAAAGACAGAAGAGTTATCAGCAGATAAGTTAAAAGAAGTATATAATTTGGCCAAAAAAGAGCAAAGAGAAGAATCCGTTGACCTTCTTTCTAAAGAAATAGAGAATATTCTTGTTCCTGCTGGTTATTTGCCTGCTCAGATAAAATCCGCCCTGCATGAAATAGAGAAAAAGCAGGTCAGGCAGAAAATAGTTCATGATAAAGCTCGTGTAGATGGCCGTAAATTCAATGATATCAGGCAGATTTCCTGCGAAGTCGGGATCCTGCCGCGCACACACGGATCAGGGCTTTTTACAAGAGGACAGACCCAGAGCCTTTCGGTTACAACTCTTGGTACAGGCGATGATGAGCAATTGGTTGAGGCCTTGGAGGGAGAAAAATCCAAGTCTTTTATGCTGCATTATAGTTTTCCTCCTTTTAGCGTAGGGGAAACTGGCCCGGTACGCGGCCCCGGAAGGCGTGAAATCGGCCACGGCGCATTAGCCGAGAAAGCGCTTTTGGCGGTAATGCCGGATAAAGAAAAATTTCCTTATACCACAAGAGTAGTTTCAGAAATATTAGAATCCAACGGGTCGTCTAGTATGGCTACGGTTTGCGCCGCAAGCCTTTCCTTGATGGACGCCGGAGTTCCGATTAAAAGCAATGTCAGCGGCGTGGCCTTAGGCCTTATCCGTGAAGGCGGCGAGAACATTGTTTTGACTGATATTGCCGGAGTAGAGGACCATTTCGGGGATATGGATTTTAAAGTCGCGGGTACCCGTAAAGGGGTAACTGCTGTTCAGATGGATTTAAAAGTTGATTACATAGATTTAAACTTGCTTGAACGTTGTTTGAATCAGGCGAAAGAAGCAAGGTTTATCATACTAGATAAGATGGATAGCGTTATTTCTTCGGCTCGCCAGGAAGTCTGTTCTTATGCCCCGCGGATTATCAGGATTAAAGTTAATCCAGAGAAAATTGGAGAGCTTATCGGCCCCGGAGGAAAGAATATTAAGGCTATTATTGCCGCCACCGGCACAACTATTGATATCCAGGATGACGGTACCGTGATGATCGGCGCTACTGATACAGCTAAAGCAGAAGATGCTATCCGGATGATTAAGGCTATTAGCGATGATATCGAAGTTGGCAGAATCTATAATGGTAAAGTAAAAAGAATAATGCCTTTTGGGGCCTTTTGTGAGATTGCCCCTAAGAAAGAAGGCTTAGTGCATGTTTCGGAATTATCCGATCGTTTTGTTAAGAATGTGGAAGAAGTAGTCAAGCTCGGCGATGAGATAAAAGTCAAGGTCATCGGCATTGATGAAATGGGCCGCATCAACTTAAGTAAGAAACAAGCAGATCAAGCTTCTTAATAAAGTGAAAGAAAGAAGATTCAATGAAATAAAAGGCGTAATCCTTATAGCCATAGGGCTTATAATCTTAGCAAGCCTTGTTTCTTTTACTGTCTTTGACCTTGCCTTTTATACTTCGCATCCGAATATCCCTGCTAAAAACCTGATCAGCACATTTGGGGCCTACCTTGCTGGAGCATGCCTATTTCTTTTTGGCTGGGCCAGCTATTTTATCCCGCTTTTGGTTCTATTTTTAGGCATTAAGCTTTTTAAGCATGAAAAACTTGATTTACGCTTGATCCGTATATTAGGCATAGTATTATTTCTTATTTCAATAAGCTCTATCATCGGATTAGCAAGCGATAAAGATCAAATAGTAAGTTTTTCCCACGGCGGGGCATTAGGGTTTATATCAGCGCGTTTTGTAAACGCCTATTTCGGAAAGCTGGGCGGGTATATTATATTTATTACCTTGGCGCTTTTATCTTTTGCTCTTGTTACCGAAATGCTTATTTCTGTTGTTGTGCGTTTCTTCTCGGAGAAATTCAAGAATATCCTGTTCGGAAATTTCAATGCTCTTGCTAAAAATAAAGTAAAGGTCAAATTTGACGTTAATCGCGCATCTGCAAACTCTGAAAAACAGGCCAAAGAAGATAAAAAGCTTAAATTCCAGCTTAAGACAGCCGGCCAGCCAGTAGTTATCAAAGAAAATAACCTTACCTCTTCATTGGCGGCTAAACCGAATATCCAGATAAAAAGTAAGCCGCAAGAATCTCAAATAAAAGTGCGCCAGGAGGAAGTAAAAATCGGCGGCTATGTTTTGCCTGGGCTTGATCTTTTGGAATCTCCGCCTCCTCCTGAAGAGAGGCAGTTAAAAGAGGACCTTCAGGAAAACGCGCGCATACTTGAGGATACCTTGAATGATTTTGGGATCCAGGTTAAGGTTACAGATATTGAACGCGGCCCGGTGATCACCCGTTATGAGTTAGAGCCTGCTCCGGGGATGAAATTAAACCGTATTGTCGCTTTGAATGACGATATTTCTTTGGCAATGAAGGCCCCGTCAGTGCGCATTGTCGCTCCTATACCGGGAAAGGCCAGGGTCGGCATTGAGGTGCCAAATTCCCAAGGCAGTATTGTTTATTTAAAAGAGGTCTTTGTTCACGAACAGTTCCAGCACGCAAAATACAAACTGCCCGTTGTTTTTGGCAAGGATATTTCCGGCCATCCGGTTATCGCGGATTTGTCGGACATGCCGCATCTTTTGATTGCCGGAACAACCGGAAGCGGAAAAACTGTTTGCGTGAATTCGCTTATTTTGTCGCTTTTATATAAGTTAGCTCCGCATGAATTAAAGCTGGTGATGGTTGATCCTAAGATGGTGGAATTAGCTGCATATAATGGCCTGCCGCACTTGATGTGCCCGGTGGTTACAGACGCCAAAAAGGCCTCCGCAGCTTTGGGATGGATTGTCGGGGAAATGGAAGACCGCTATCAGCTTCTAGCCAAAGAAGGTACCCGCAATATTGAATCCTATAATCAGAAAAAAGACCCTGCTCCCGGCATGCCTTATATTGTGGTGATTATTGACGAGTTGGCAGATCTGATGATGGTTTCGCGCGATCAGATTGAAAGCGCGATTACCCGTTTGGCGCAATTATCCCGCGCGGTGGGGATCCATCTTGTTTTAGCCACACAGCGGCCTTCGGTTGATGTTGTGACAGGGGTTATTAAAGCTAACTTTCCTGCGCGCGTCTCATTTAAGGTTGCCTCTAAGGTTGATTCCCGCACGGTTTTGGATATGAACGGAGCGGATAAGCTTTTAGGAAAAGGGGATATGCTTTTCTTAAAGCCCGGGGAAGAAAAGTTAACCCGCGCTCAAGGCTCATTAGTCAAGGATAAAGAAATAGAAAAAGTAATTGGTTTTATAAGCGCTCAAGCCAAGCCGGTTTATAATGAAGCGATATTGAAGGAACAGCAGCGTTCAAATATGATGGGCGATCAAAGGGATGAGCTTTTTGACGATGCGGTAAGAATAGTTATGGAGACAAACCAGGCATCAGCATCGATCATTCAGCGCCGTTTGCGCCTGGGATATACCAGGGCTGCGCGCATTCTGGATATGATGGAAGCCGAAGGCATAGTCGGGCCGTTTGAGGGCAGTAAAGCCCGGCAGATCCTTATCAACCGTGAAGAGTGGATCAAGCAGTCGGTAATGAATAATTCCAGCGGTGTCAAAGAAACAGAGGCAGAAAATGGATAATCAGGGCATAGGAAACAGGCTAAAAGAAATAAGGCTTTCTAAGGGGTTAACCTTAGAAGATGTCCATAAAAAAACTAAAATCCACCTTAATATTCTGCGTTCGATTGAAGAAGATAATTTTGTAAGCGTTGACCCCATTTACCTAAAAGGTTTCTTAAAGATATACGCCCAATCTTTAGGCCAGGACTATAAGGAATTTGTTCCGGAATCCAAGATCGTTGCGGGCAAAATGCATGTCCAAGAAGAGCATCAACAGAATATTAAGGCGCATATTCCGCAGAAGAAAAGTTCTTTTAATCTGTTAAAATCTCCGGTTATTGTTTTTGTTAGGCGTAACGCCAGAAACTTTGTGTTTATTCTTGTTATTGTGTTGGTTGTTTTTATAGCCGCGCGCTTGATTAAAAAGGCTTCCTATTTTTTGCGCTCTAAAGCAGTATCTCATAGCCGGCAGTTTGCCCCGAAGCAGAGGAATTCTCCCGCTTCTGTCAGGTCTGCGCCAGCCCCGATTGTGATAGATGATCTTATCCGTTTAAGTATTCGCGCCCGGGAAAATTGTTATATTAAATTAAGAAGCGACGGTAAAGTTATGTTTCAGAGTATTCTTAAGAAAGGAAGATTTGAAACTTGGGTTGCCAAAGAAAAAATTGAATTTTCCTTAAGTGACGCCTCTTGCGTGGATATAGAGATAAATGGCAAGATGATTTCTTCTCTGGGCAGAAAAAATCAGGCGGTAAATAATATTCTTGTTACAAAGCAGGGCCTGCAAATAAAATAGCATGCTGCCAGAGAAGAAGATCGGCATCATAAGTTTAGGCTGTGCGCGCAACTTAGTAGATTCAGAGCTATTGCTTGGCCAGCTTGACCGTAAGGGCTATAAAATAGTTGATATTGATAAAGCAGACACGGGGATAGTTAATACCTGTTCTTTTATAAATGATGCCAAGAAGCAGTCCATTGACGTAATACTTGATTTGATCCAGCTTAAAAAGTCCGGGAAAATTAAGAAGATTATCGTCTGCGGTTGCTTGGCGCAAAGGTATAAAGAAAAGTTGCAAAAAGAGTTACCCGAGGTTGATGCCTTTATCGGCAGTTTTGATTTGTCCGCCCAAAATAAAAGGTATCCGCTGACAGCTAATCATCTGGCGTATTTAAAGATTTGCGAGGGGTGTTTCAACAGCTGCAGCTTTTGTATCATCCCAAAGATCAAGGGCCGCTTAAAAAGTTTACCCCTTGAAACCTTAATAAAACAGGCAAAGCTCTTTGATAAACAGGGTGTGCGTGAACTTAATATCATTGGGCAGGATATAAGTTCTTACGGGCGCGACCTATACGGGCAAAGCAGGTTATCTTTGCTTGTAAAGAAGATACTAGAAAATACCCGGAATATTGATTGGGTACGTTTGTTATATCTTTATCCGGACATCAAAGTTATTAATGATCTGCTTGAGATTATGCGTTATAACAGGCGGCTTCTTAAGTATATAGATCTGCCGTTGCAGCATATTTCAGATCGCATCCTGAAGTTGATGCGCAGGAGTGTTTCACAAAATAATATTCGCCAGATAATTGGCGCAATAAGGGGAAAAATCCCGCAGGCAGCTATCAGGACAGCTTTTATCGTGGGTTTTCCTCAAGAGACGGATAGAGATTTTAAACAGCTTTTGAATTTTGTTAAAGAAGTTAAATTTGAAAGGCTGGGGGTTTTTATTTATTCTCCGGAAGAAGGCACCCCGGCATTTAAAATGAAGAATCAGGTCCCTGAGAAAGTTAAACAGGAGCGTTTTGATCAGATTATGCAACTACAGCAGCAGATATCCACTGGTGTTAATCTGCGCATGATGGGGCAGGTTGTTGATGTGCTTATTGAAGAAGAAGAAAATGGCGTTTATATCGGCAGAAGCCAGCATGATGCTCCGGAAGTTGACGGAAACGTTTTTGTAAAGTTCAAGAGAAAACTCTTGGCGGGCGATTTAGTAAGAGTTAAGATTACAGATACCATGGAATACGACTTGGTAGGAGAGGCAATCTGATGAATTTAGCTAATCGTTTGACTGTGTTAAGGATTATTTTATCGTTTGTGTTCATGTTCTTTTTGTTTGTGCACGGGCTTTGGGCAAAGATCATAGCCTTGGCAGTATTTATCTTGGCGGCTATTTCAGATTATTTTGACGGCAGGATCGCCCATAAAAGGAACATGGTCACGGATTTCGGCAAGCTTATGGACCCTATTGCAGATAAGATCCTTGTGATTTCAGCTTTCGCGGTATTCGTGCAGATGCAATTGATTGATGCGTGGATGTTTGTGTTTATTATATCACGTGAGTTGCTGGTAACATCATTAAGGCTGTTTGCGCTTAATAAAGGAAAAGTCCTTTCAGCCAGCCGTTCCGGAAAACATAAAACAGTCTCCCAAATGGCGGCGATCCTTCTTATCTTAGGGTTTATCGTGCTTAAGGAAACAATGTTAGAATATTTTAACTGGAGCCCGGGTTGGGAACAATTCTTCCGTCAGGGGATAAATATCTTAATGTTTATTACCGTGGGCATGACACTCTATTCGGGTTTTTCTTATTTCTGGAAGAATCGTAAGATTATTACTAAGCTTTAAAGATAGGATGAGTTCTGAGTTCTGAGTTGTGAGTCGGGGATGGGGGTGGGTTGCGGGGAATTATTAAGAATATTTCCCTCATTCTAATTCTCATCCTAACCTTGCTACCCATACTAACTACTCATTCTATCCAATAAGATTAAGAACATGCAAATGCGCTTTAAAAATAAATTGGTTGAGGTTATTGTTACATTCTTTTATATTGGTTATCTTCCGGCAGCTCCAGGGACATTCGCCAGTATCGCGGGGATATTTTTGTTTTTATTGGTTAAATCAAGCCCGGCCATATATTTTTCTTTGGTTTTATTGTTAGCTGTTTTAGGAGTAGCTCTAGGGAAAAGCGCGGAGAGGCTTTTCCATAAGAAAGACCCCGGGGCAGTTGTGATAGATGAAGTCCTTGGGATGCTTCTTGCGTTAGCTTTGCTGCCGTGTTACAGCGTAAAAGTAATCCTGATGGCTTTTATTTTGTTCAGGGCCATGGATACTATTAAGCCCTATCCGGGGTATCTTGTTCAGTCGGCAAAAGCAGGATGGGGGATTGTGGCGGATGATTTAGTGGCCGCCTTTTACACTAATATGATTCTTCAGGCAGTTTTAAGGTGGGCTGCTTTAAGCTGTCGGTAAGCCGGCCCCTCCTTTGAGAGCTTGCTTTCAAAAAGAGTTATTTTCTGCACTGTAAATTCAATAGGGTTTTCAAGTATTTTCTTATCCAGTTTCTCTACGCCTGAGGCAATCCTTTGGCATTTAAGCGTATTTCTTGATCTGCCCAGAGTTATGTGGCAAGAGAAATCTTTTTCCTCTCTCGGTATCCCCAGATGGCTTAAATCCTCTTCTATTTGATTGAATATATTCTGTGTTTGTTGATTTTGCTTTCTAGTTCCCACCCAGATTACTTTAGGGTTTCTGGGGTTTGGAAATGCTCCTATGCAATCAAGGGCAATAGAGTAGGGCGTTTTTTCTTTTGCCATCTTCTCCAGCACAGAACAGATTTGATCTGTTTGTTCTTCTGGGACCTGCCCAAGAAACTTTAAGGTTAAATGCAGGTTGTCGCTATCAACCCACTTTACATCGCAAGACAGGTTTTTTAGTTCTTGCTGCAGGGAAGATATTTTTTTCTTTGCTGCAAGGTCAAGTTCTATAGCGATAAAGGCCCTCATATTATTTTTTTTAATAGTTGCAAGGCTTTTAAAGCAGTTTTTTTCTGTATATCCATTCTTGTGCCGCGCAATAGAAATCTTTTAACAATTTGCCTTTTTCCTGACAAGCCGATAAATACTGTTCCTATGGGTTTATTTTTTGTTGCTCCAGATGGGCCGGCAATGCCGGTTATTCCGATGCTTAAGTTTGCGCCGGTAGTTTTACGGATATGCTCAGCCATTTTTCTTGCTACAATGGCGCTTACCGCCCCGTGTTTTTTTAAGATCTCTTTGGAAATACCCAATAGTTTTGTTTTAGAGCTATTGTGATAGGCTACTATCCCAGCTAAGAAATAAGCAGAACTGCCTGGAAATTGAGTGAGAAGCATGCAGGTGTATCCTCCAGTGCAGGATTCAGCCACAGCAACAGTCTTTTTATTCTTAATCAGCAGCGTATGTATTTGTTTGGCAATGGTTTCCATAATATAACATTATACCTTTGATTAAATATATTGACAAGGATACTTTTACCTATATAATAAAGCTTAATCTTCAGGGCAGGGTGAAATTCCCGACCGGCGGTAGCGCAGCAAGCGCACACCGGCGCATCAAATTGCGCCGGGTGTAGCTTAGGCAAGCGCACACCGGCGCATCAAATTGCGCCGGGTGTAACAGTCCGCAAGCCTTAAACAGGCATGAACTGGTGTAATTCCAGTACCGATGGTAGCCTAGAAAAGGCACCCCAATTCATCAAATTGAATTGGGGGTAGCCAGGCACGCATAGTAGGCGTCGCCCGATCCTATTTTAAGGATCGGCGTGCGCTATCTGCGCAAAGTCCAGATGAGAGAAGATGATTAATAGTAATATCTATTCGCCCGAAGAGAATGTTCTTCGGGCCTTTTGTTGTAGAAGACAACATACCGGCGCATCAAGTTGCGCCGGGTATAATCAGAAACAATGTAAAAAAATTAGACTATATCCAGCTAAACTATGTTTAACTCAATTCCAGAAATCTTAGAAGACTTAAAAAACGGCAAAATGGTCGTAGTCGTGGATGATGAATCCCGCGAGAACGAAGGCGACCTTTTGATGGCTGCCTCTTTTGTTAAGGCCGAACACATTAATTTTATGGCTAAATTCGGCAGAGGCCTTATTTGCGTGCCCATGGAAGAAGAAAGGCTTAGCGCGCTTAATTTAGGGCCTATGTTTATGGATAAAAACATTTCTTTCCACAAAGACAAATTTTCTACCGCTTGGATGGTTTCTGTGGATGCTTCCAGAGGGATTGCCACTGGCATTTCAGCGCATGACCGCGCACATACAATAGAAGTGTTGATTAATCCGCAGTCTTTGCCGGAAGATTTGATCCGTCCGGGCCATTTGTTTCCCTTAAGGGCGCAGAAGGGCGGGGTCTTGGTGCGTTCTGGCCATACTGAAGCTTGCGTGGATTTAGCTAAACTCGCTGGCTTGTATCCGGCCGGGGTTATTTGCGAGATCATGAATGAAGACGGCACTATGGCAAGATTGCCTCAGTTGAAGGAATTTGCCTCTAGGCATAACCTAAGAATATGTTCCATCGCAGATTTAATTCAGTACCGCAGGCGTTATGAAAAATTAATTAAGCGGGTTGCAGAAACAGATGTCCCAACCGAATACGGTACTTATAAGCTTATTCTGTATAAAGATTTGGTGAATAATCAGGTGCATACAGTCTTGGCTATGGGTGAATTTGGCAATGAAAATGTTTTAGTCAGGGTGCATTCAGAATGTTTAACCGGGGATGTTTTTTCATCTTTACGTTGTGACTGCGGCAGGCAGCTTAAAAAAGCCATGCAGCTTATTGAAAAAGAGAAAAAAGGTGTCATCTTATACATGAATCAGGAGGGCAGAGGCATTGGTTTGGTAGAGAAAATCCGCGCCTACGCGCTTCAGGATAAAGGCCTTGATACAGTAGAGGCAAATCAGGCTTTAGGTTTTAAGCCGGACTTACGCGACTATGGCATTGGGGCGCAGATTTTGGTGGATTTAGGAATAAAGAATATCCGTCTTATGACCAATAATCCACGCAAGATAGTAGGGCTTGAAGGGTATGGGCTTAAAGTTGTTGAGCGGCTTCCCATAGAGATAGAGCCTAACAATGTTAATTACAGGTATCTTAAGACTAAAAAAGAGAAGATGGGTCATCATTTAGATATAAGGTGAATAGTGGGCATAAATATCAATAGTTCATATGATTAATAACCAATTATCAAGCACCAATAATCAAACAATAACCAATTACCAATTGCCCAATTTACCAAACCTGTTTGGTAAATTGGTTATTGATTATTGGAATTTATTTGGTGATTGAGATTTGGTCATTGGTTATTGGGATTATATATTTAGTTGATAAAAAAAAGGAGGAAACATGGTAAAAACAATAGAGGGAAACTTAATCGCAAAACAAAAGAAATTCGCGCTCATTGCTTCGCGGTTTAATGATTTTGTGACTAAGCAATTGGTTGCTGGCTGTATTGATACTTTGGTAAGGCATGGAGCTGACGAGAAAGATATAACATTGGTTTGGGCGCCGGGGGCATTTGAGTTGCCTTTAGTAGCATCAAAAATGGCTGAATCTAAAACCTACGACGCGCTTATCTGTTTAGGCACAGTAATACGCGGTTCTACTCCGCATTTCGATTATGTGGCTGCGGAAGTTTCAAAAGGCACAGCCAAGGTTTCTTTAGATGCAGGTTTGCCGGTTATTTTTGGGGTGATTACCGCTGATACAATTGAACAGGCTATTGAACGCGCTGGCACCAAAGACGGCAATAAAGGTAAAGACGCTGCCATAAGCGCTATAGAGATGGCAAACATCATGGAGAAAATCTAAAAATGCGTAAACGCACATTAGCGCGGGAATGCGCTCTGCAGATTTTATATCAGATTGACATAACAGGCCAGTTTGATGATAAGACTATGCCTGACTTCTGGTCTAGCCGTGAAGATGTAGAGCAGGTTTCGCAGAGTTTTGCTAATCAGTTAGTTCAGGGCGTGCTTGACCATAAGGAAGCTCTTGATAAGATCATTTCGCAATATGCCACTAACTGGAGGCTGGATAGAATGGCGGTGGTGGATAGGAACGTCCTGCGCTTGAGCTGCTATGAATTGATGTTTTGCGATGATATTCCGCCTAAGGTTGCTATCAATGAAGCTGTGGATTTAGCCAAGAAATTCTCCGCGCCTGAATCCGGAAAGTTTGTAAACGGCATTGTTGATAAAATCAAGCAGGAAAAACAAAAACACATCAAGGATTTATGAGTTTTGCCGATCTGCATCTGCATACTACTTTTTCCGATGGCACAGTTGAGCCCGAACAGCTTATTGCTAAAGTAAAAAAGACAAATCTCGCGGCTATTTCGATTACTGACCATGATACTGTTTCGGGATTGCTTGCCGCCAGCTTTTACGCCCAACAGCAGGGCTTGGAAGTTATCCCGGGGATAGAGCTTAGCGTTGATCATGGCGGGATAGAGGTTCATTTGTTGGGTTATTTTATTGATTATTTATCGAAAAGTTTTCAAGATAAACTCGAATCCTTGAAGACTATCCGCCAAGAACGCGTATATAAAATCTGCTCTAAGCTAAAGAATATAGGAGTGGATTTAGATCCTAAAGATGTCTTTGATATTGGCGGTGAGGGCACAGTAGGCAGATTGCATGTCGCGCGGGCGATGTTTGCAAAGGGCTTGATCAAGACAACCCAAGAGGCGTTTCAGAAATATATCGGAGATAATGGCCCGGCCTATGTCTGTGGTTTTCGTTTTACTATTATTGAGGCGATAAAATTTATCAAGGATTTTGGAGGCATCGCGGTATTGGCGCACCCTTATCTATTAAGAAACGACAAGCTTATTGAAGAGTTTGTCGGTTACGGTTTGCAGGGTTTAGAAGTTTATTATCCGGAGCACAATTTTGTTCTTACGCAATATTATCTTGAGATGGCGGATAAGTATAAGCTTTTAGTTACCGGTGGTTCTGATTATCATGGTAAAGCCAAGCCGGATGTGAAAATCGGGCAGGCAAAGATCCCCTATGAGTTAGTAGAGAAATTAAAACAAGCCAGGAAAATAAATGAATAAGAATAATCAGTATTATATGCGTCAAGCGATGAAGCTTGCTTTAAAAGGCAAGGGTAAGACTAGCCCTAATCCTATGGTGGGGGCTGTTTTGGTAAAGCACGGAAAAATAGTCGCAACCGGTTATCATAAGAAAGCTGGTAGTGTCCATGCTGAAGTTATGGCTTTAGAGCAGGCGGGCAGCAAGGCAGAAGGTGCTTGTTTGTATGTTACTTTAGAGCCTTGCGCGCATTACGGCAGGACTCCTCCTTGTATTGAGGCGATCATAAGAAGCAAGATAAAGAAAGTTGTTGTGGGGATGATCGATCCAAACCCATTGAATAATACAAGGGGAGTGGAAATCTTAAAGCAGAATGGGATAAAAGTAGAAGTTGGAGTAATGGAAGACGAATTGAGAAAATTGAATGAAGTTTTCATTAAATATATTACCAGGAATGTGCCTTTTATTACTGTTAAGATCGCCCAGTCTTTAGACGGAAAGATTGCCACGCGTACGGGAGATTCTAAATGGATTACATCTGACCGTTCTCGCGCTTTTGCCCATCAGAAAAGGGCCGGTTTTGACGCGATCATGGTGGGGGTTAATACCGTATTAAGGGATAATCCTTATCTTGACCCCTGGTTTTCCCAGAAAGAACTAAAAAAGATTATTGTGGACAGTCAGTTAAGCACTCCACCCGGTGCCAATATTTTTAAAAAGAAAAGCGAAGTGATTATTGTTACTCTGCCGGTTAAGCCGGCTCAAGAAACTCAGAACAGAGGCGATCTTTCTTCTAAGGCGAGGATTCTTGAGGTTAAAGAATCCCAGAATGGGCAGGTGAATTTAAGGGATGCTTTGAAGAAATTGGCCCGGCTTCAGATAACTAACATTCTTGTAGAGGGCGGAGGCACATTGGTGGGGTCTCTTTTTGACGAGAAGCTGGTGGATAAGATCATGTTTTTTACCAGCCCCAAGATTATCGGGGGGAAAGAGGCAATCTCTTCAGTCATGGGCAAAGGCATAGAAAAAGTGCAGAGCGCTTTTAAATTAAAAGATGTAACGGTGAATAAAATAGGGGAAGATTTTCTCTTTCAGGCCTATGTTTAGCGGAATTGTGGAAGAATTAGGAAGCGTCCATCTTATTTCCCGCCGGGGCAATGTTACGCTTATCCAAATTATCGCTTCTAAGATTACTGAAGGCCTTAATCTCGGGGACAGCATAGCGGTCAATGGAGTATGCCTTACTTTGGTGGGGCAAAAAGATAAAATGCTTTCTTTTGAGGCAATGCCGCAGACATTAAAGGATAGCAATCTTAAGAGTTTAAGGCCTTTGGATAAGGTGAACTTGGAAAAGGCGCTTAAATTTGGCGACAGGGTTTCCGGGCATTTAGTAAATGGCCATGTCCATTGTGAAGGGCTTATCCGCAAGAAAGGCATACGCGAAGGAAATACTTTCTTCCAGATTTTCTTTCCTCAGCAATTCATTAAGTATGTTTCTCCTAAAGGTTCTATTGCCGTGGATGGAATAAGCCTGACTATAATGCAGAAGCTTTCAAATTCCCTTTTTGTTTATATTATCCCGCATACCCTTAAAAATACCACCTTGTCTTTTAAGGGGCCTTCAGATAAAGTTAATTTGGAATTCGACATGCATGGCGTTGTCTAATTTTGCGCTTGTTCGCCCGCCGGAAATCTGCTATACTTGTAAAGTTAAATTTCGGAAAATAACGGGGGGTGGCTCAGCTTGGTAGAGCGCAGCGTTCGGGACGCTGAGGCCGTGGGTTCAAGTCCCACTCCCCCGATTTTAAAATCATCTCACCAGAATAAGCCCATGTCAGGCCAACAGGTGCATATCTATTACAGCGGAAGCGTCCAGGGGGTAGGTTTTCGTTTTACTGCCAGAGATATCGCGTGTAAACTTGGCGTAAAAGGCTGGGTAAAGAATCTCTCCGATGGCAGAGTAGAATTATTTGCTCAAGGTCCGCAGCCTTGCCTAAAACAATATCTTGATCAAATAAGCGATAATTTCTCCGGTTATATCACTGATCAACAGGAGCATTGGAATAATGCAAGCGTTAGTCTTCCTGATTTTAAGATAATGCATTAGAAAATATGAGCCAAAAAGCAAGAAAACAAATAGAAATTTTAAGGCAGGAAATAAGAAAACATGATTATTTGTATTATGCTGTTTCACAGCCGCAGATTGCGGATAAAGAATATGATGATTTGATCTTGAAGCTTAAGCATCTTGAAGAGCAATACCCGCAATATAAGACAGAAGATTCTCCTACGGTGCGTTTGGGCTCTGGGATTATTGATGGGTTTGGCGCTTTGCGCCATAAGGCCAAGATGCTTTCTTTGGATAATACCTATTCGGTGCAAGAATTAAAGGATTGGGATAATCGCGTAAGAAAACTTGTCGCAGGTAATAGTATTGAGTATGTAGTAGAATTGAAAATTGACGGGATAAGTGCAAATCTTACTTATGAAAAATCAAGGCTTACGCAAGCTGCCACAAGAGGCGATGGAGAAACTGGAGAAGATGTAAGCGCAAATATTAAGACTATCCGCGCGATACCGCTTGTTTTTATGTCAGGGGATGCTTTTGAATTAATGGAGATCCGCGGCGAGGTTTATATGGATAAGAAAGATTTCAGGCTTTTGAACAGGGAAAAACAGGAAAACGGCCAAGCCTTATTCGCTAATCCGCGTAATGCCGCAAGCGGTTCATTAAAATTATTGGATACCTCTTTAACCGCCAGCCGCAGGCTTAGTTTTTTCGCGCATTCCTTGGGGTATTGCAGGGGGTTGAATTTTAAAACCCATTGGGAATTTCTAGAAAAGATTAAAAATTTTGGCATGCGCGTTAACCCGCAGAATAAATTATGCAGGAATTTTGATGAAGTGATTGATTATTGTGAATTCTGGCAGAAAAACCGGGACTCTTTGGATTATGAAATAGACGGGATGGTAATTAAACTTAATTCTTTAAGCGATCAGGATAAACTTGGCGCGACCATGAAAAGCCCCCGCTGGGCGATTGCCTATAAATTTCCTGCGCGTCAGGCCACCACGGAAATCTTAGATATTGTTTTGAATGTTGGCAGGACCGGGGTTATCACCCCCAGCGCAAGCTTAAAACCCGTGGAATGTTCTGGGGTGACTATTAGTTCTGCTACTTTGCATAATTTTGATGAGATTAAACGTTTAGGATTGCGTATCGGGGATACGGTATTAATTGAAAGAGCTGGGGATGTGATCCCGAAAATAGTCAAAGTAGTTAAGAGTTCAGGCAAAAAAGCTTTTGTGATACCTAAGGCCTGCCCGGTATGCAAAGAAAAAATCTTCAAAGAAAAAGATGAAGACGTGGCTTACCGCTGTATTAATCCTTCTTGTCCGCAGCAGATAGAGCGCGCGCTTCTTCATTTTGCCAGCCGCACGGCTATGGATATTCAGGGGTTTGGCCAGTCAGTGGTGAAGCAGCTGGTGAGCATGAATTTAGTGCGCAATTTCGCGGATATTTATAAACTTTCTGCCAGGGAATTGGCGAATCTGGAATTATTTAAAGATAAGAAGATCAATAACCTGCTTGCTGCCATAGAGGCAAGCAAAAAACAGCCGCTGTCACGGCTTATTTTTGCTTTAGGCATTCGTCATGTCGGAGAGAAGGCTAGTTTTATCTTGGCGCAAAGATACAAGGATTTAGACAATTTAATGCACGCCAGGCTTGAAGACCTGGATGAAATATATGAAATTGGTTCGGTTATGGCAGGTTCAATAAAAGACTACTTCGCGCAAGAGTCGGTTAAGAAATTAATATCTGAATTAAATAGATCTGGCTTGAATACGCATGAGGATGTGCCGGATTCTGCTAAGCAGATTTTATCCGGGAAGAAGTTTGTTTTTACGGGAGAATTAAAAGAATATAGCCGTTTGCAGGCGGAACAATTAGTGCGCAAACTAGGGGCAGATGCTTCTAGTTCGGTAAGCAAGAACACGGATTTTTTGGTGTCAGGTGAAAACGCGGGCTCAAAATACAACAAGGCGGTTTCTCTGGGGGTTAAGATTATCAACGAAGATAAGTTCAAGGAGATGATAAATGGAAGAGAAAAATAAGGAGTCAACACTTGCCAGAGGCAAGTGTGAATTAGGCATAAGCGCCAGTGGCAGGCCTAATTCAAAAAGTATAAGTTTGATTTTGGTTGTGGCGATGGTCGTTCCCTTGTTGGCAGGCTGTGATGCGTTTGTGCGTAAGTTCACCCGCAAAAAGAAACCCGCAGAGCAGAAGCAGGAGGAAATGGTTATCGCCCCGCAGGAATATGTTAGGCCTGAAATATCTAAAGTAGATCAATACCGGCAATATTATTTGTATTGGCGCAGCTGGCAGGACGAATTAATAGAGTCATTTAATGACAGAAGTAACCGCAAAAAACAGCTTAGTTGCATAGAAGAAGCTTCCAAAAATCTTGCCGGGATTAAAACGCTGGTTGGCCAGAAGAAACAGGCCAAGCTTGATGGATATATAAATGATCTGGCGGCCCTGGGGAAAGATGTGGGAGCGGATTATTACGGAAACAATATTTCTTTTTACCGTCAAACAGCCGAAAAGATCAAAAGAAACGTCATGAAAGATTTTTCCTATTCACAATTGAAGAATGATTTGAAGCAATGATATGGGCATTATACTTGAAACAGTAGTGGTGGGCTCTCTTGAGGTTAATTGTTATGTTGTGGCAAAAGAAAAAAACTCCACAGCGATTGTCATTGATCCCGGAGATGACCTTAGAAAGATCAAGAAATCATTAGATAAATATGGCTTAACTGCGGCGGCGGTTATTAATACCCACGCGCATTATGACCATATCGGCTGCGATGATGAATTCGGCGCGCCGGTCTATGTGCATCAGGATGACCTGGCTTTATTAAGAGACCCTATGCTTAATCTTTCCGGTTTTTTCTCTTGCGGTTACAGTGTTAAAGGGCAAATTCGCACAGTAACAGACGGGCAATTGATCGAAGAATCAGGCATAAGCTTAAGGGTGCTTCATATCCCGGGGCATTCCCCCGGAGGGATGGCTTTATATATGGAAAACCCAAAAGAGGATATTGTTTTTACCGGAGATTGCCTTTTCCGTGAAGGCATTGGAAGAACGGATTTTACAGGCGGCAGTGAAAAGAGTTTAATCAAAGGGATAAAAGAAAAACTTTTTATTCTTCCCGATAAAACGGTTGTTTATCCCGGGCACGGGGCAAGTTCTACTATAGCTTATGAGAAAACACATAACCCCTATCTATAAGATATGAGAGAGTTGATTGATTCATTTTTGGATTATATTTCTGTAGAGCGCGGTCTGGCTGTTAATACCATAAATTCTTACCGCGATGACTTGGAGGCATATTTTGCTTTTTTAGAATCGCAGAAGATTGCGCTTTTGTCCCAGACAAACCGTAATAATATAAGCGGCTTCATGCTTAAACAAAAAGATAGAGGTATTTCGGCGGTTTCGATTTCCCGCCGCCTGGCAGCGATAAAATCTTTTTATCGCTTTTTAGTGCGTGAGAGGGTATTGAAGGAAGATCCTACAAGTTTAGTAGATTCGCCTAAGCTGTGGAAGAAAATCCCGGAGACTCTCTCTTTAAGCGAAGTGGAAGCGTTGTTGAACGCGCCAGATTCCCGGGACACCCAAGGCATCCGGGATAAGGCGATATTAGAAATATTGTACGCTACCGGAATGCGTGTTTCCGAGTCAGCGCATTTAAAACTTAAAGAGGTTAATTTAGATGTTGGCTTCTTGCGTTGCATAGGTAAAGGCAATAAAGAAAGAGTGGTGCCCGTAGGTAAAAAGGCAATTGCTTGTGTGCGTAAATATTTGGAATCATCGCGGCCTAAACTTTTAGGCAAGAAAGAAAGTGAATATCTTTTTATAAGCCGCTTAGGAGGGCGGCTTTCCCGGCAATCTTTATGGAAAATAATCCAGCGTTACAGCCGCCAGGCCGGGATCAAGAAGCATATCAAGCCGCATATCTTGCGTCATTCTTTTGCCACGCATCTTTTAGAACATGGAGCGGACTTGCGTTCTGTGCAGGAGATGTTAGGACATGCGAATATCTCTACCACGCAGATATATACACATATAAATAAAGACCGTTTAAAAAGCATCCACAGGATGTATCATCCGCGCCCTTAAATGATAGGGTCAGTTATGGGTTATGGGTTGTGCCTGCCTGCCGGTAGGCAGGGGTTAAGGGTGGGGTTTAGTTGTGGGGGAAGAAATGATGAAAAATTTAATGAATAAATTACCATCGCAGGTTAAAGCCATAATTGCTTTGCTGCAAGAAGCATCTGAAGCAAGCAGCGCGCGGATTTTCCTTGTCGGAGGTTGCGTGCGGGATTTGCTTTTAAGGAAGAAAAACCTGGATATAGATATCTGTTTAGAGGCAGATGTTGTAAGATTTCTGGAGTTTCTTCGCAAGAAACAGCGCCTTCTTAAGGTAGCTTATTACAAAAAATTTTTTACCGCCACTGTTATTTTTGACGGTGGGTTAAAAATAGATATCGCCCGTTCAAGGGTGGAGAAATACCCTCATCCAGGATCGCTTCCGGTAGTTTCTCCCGGCTCTATCCTCGATGACTTGCGGCGCAGGGATTTTACCATTAATGCTATGGCGATAAGCTTGAATCCTGATGACTACGGTTATTTGATTGATATTTTTGGCGGTTTAAAAGACCTGCGCGATAAAACCATAAGGTTTTTGCATGATTTAAGCTTTATTGATGATCCTACGCGGATATTACGGGCGGCACGTTTACAGCAGCGGCTTGGTTTTAAGATAGACGCGCGCACTCTGCAAGGGATCAATGATGCGCTGAAACTGGAAATGTTTTCCAGGATTTCCGGGTATAGGATTTCCCGTGAGCTGCGCCTTTGTTTGAATGAAAAAGACCCGCTTCGGCAGATAGAAAATCTGCAACGGCTATCTATCCTGAAGACGGCTCTTCCGGTTAGAGAGCAGTTACAACTTTTGGAGGAAAAATGGCCAGGTATGAGAAAGTCGCGGAACAAATTCATAAAGAAATAAGCAATATCCTGCAGCGCGAAATCAATGACCCGCGTTTAGGCTTTGTAACTATTACGCGCGTGGAATTGACCCAGGACTTGCGCTATGCCAAAGTTTTCTTTAGCGTCTTAGGCGGCGAGCAGGAATATAAGAAAAGTAAGCAGGCGCTTGATTCGGCATTAGGGTTTGTGCGCCGTTTAATCGCAGAGCGTGTTCAACTGCGCTTTGTCCCGGAGATAGACTTCAGGGAAGACCGCTCAAGCGAGTATAGCGTCAAGATCCAGCAGGTCATTGATCAGATAAAAGAAATGGATAAGAAAAATAATAAAGAATGATGTTTTTTCTTTGGAGGCAGCATTTATGGATAAAGCGCTCAGGTGTATACGCGGACATAAAAGTTTTTTAGTCACCAGCCATAAGAATCTGGAGGGTGATGCCTTGGGTTCGGAATTAGCTATTGCCCAGCTTTTGAAAGCATTAGGCAAGAAAGTTATAATCGTGAATGATGACCCTGCTCCGGAAGAATATAGTTTTATGCCGGGGATAAATAAAATAAAGCTTTTAAGAAATCTTAAGCGGGAAAATAATTTTGATTGTTTTTGCCTGGTGGATTGTTCCTCGGAAGATAGATGCGGCAAGGTCTGGCAGCTTAATAAAACAAAAAAAGCTTTTGTGCTTAATATCGACCATCATATTTCTAATACTTATTTCGCAGATGTAAATCTGGTGCTTGCTGGCGCTTCTTCATGTTCTGAAATTGTATATCGCCTGTTTAAGAAATCTAAAATAAAGTTTGACCGCGTATCATCAAATGCCCTTTACACCGGGATTATGACTGATACGGGATCATTTAGGTACAATACCACATCTTCTTTTACGCATCAGGCGGTCGCGGATTTAATGCCTTTTATGAAGATCGGCGTTTCTGAGATTTACCGCAAGATATATGAAGATATCCGGATATCTTCGCTTAAAAAAGCGGCAAAGATTATTTCACAGGTAAAAACCGCCTGTAACGGAAAATTGGCATGGGTAGTTATTCCGGAGGCAGCCTTATCAAAGAAAGACGATTTTGATCTGCCAGAGTATATTTTAAGCCATATCCGCGCGCTCAAAGGCGTGCAGGCGGCGGTTTTATTGCGCAAACTGCCAGAAGATAGAAGCAAAGTCAGGGTGAATTTTCGTTCTCAAGGAAAGATTGATGTGAATAAGATCGCTTCTTTATTTGGCGGAGGAGGGCATAAGTGCGCAAGCGGTTGTACTTTAGAAGGCGGTATAGGCAGGATTGAACAAGATATAATAAAAGAAACATCCAGGGTGGTTAATGCGCGTAATCTATAATCTGAAAGATATCCGCGGCACAAAATCTTGTGTTTTATCTCTTGGCGTGTTTGACGGGATGCATCTGGCGCACCAGAAAATCTTAGAAGAAGCCTGTGCCAAGGCGGCGTCAATCGGGTCAAAAAGCGTTGTAGTTACTTTTCATCCTCATCCTAAGGCCAAGCAAAGTTTATATTCTTTAGACCATCGCCTGCATCTATTGGCTTGTCTGGGGGTTGATGTCTGCGTGGTAATTAGATTTACCGCCTCATTTTCTCTTATTTCCGCATACAGCTTTATCAAAAATATTATTTTTAAGCGCATCAAGCCTAGTTTTATATACGTAGGTAATAATTTTCGTTTCGGGCATAATGCCAAAGGAGACGCGCAGTTTCTTAAAAAGTTTTCCGGCGAATACGGATTTAAACTTAGGGTTTTTGATACGATTAAAGTAAATGGAGAGCCGGTCAGCAGTACCTATATCCGCCAGCTTATCAAAACCGGAAAGCTTAACAGGGCCAGGCATTTTTTATTAAGGCCGGTTAGCATTTTAGGCACAGTGATAAAAGGAAATGCTTTAGCTCGTAGATTAGGCGTGCCTACTGCTAATTTAAATCCGCATCATGAAGTATTGCCGGCCTCAGGCATATACGCGGTTAAGGTGTTTTTGGAAGGCAAGATTTACAATGGTATTTCTTATATCGGGACGCGGCCTACTTTGCATAAAAAATTTTGCAAACCAAAAGTGCATATTGAAGTCCATATTTTTGATTTTTCCCGCAGTATCTACGGCAAGAACATGGAAGTATTTTTCCTGAATAAAATCCGCAATGATAAGAAATTCTCCAGCCTGCAATCTTTAAAGCGGCAAATAGAAAAAGATATTTTGGCTTGTCATAAATTCTTCGCTTAATTTCTCTAAAGCCCCCACAAATTCCCTAAAAAACCTCCTATAAATACCACAATATATATGTTTTGTATATCTTTGGGGCACTATCGGTTGTGATAGCCCATTATAGGCTTTTTTTTATCTTGACAAAAAAAGTAAAAATACATATACTTGGGAATACAAAGTGGTTAAAAGTGGAGTAAAGTGGTGAGCAAGGAAGGTCATTTATGTTCTACGGTGAATATTTCCATTCTATAGACCGTAAAGGTCGCTTGATCCTGCCGTCTCGTTTTCGTGAAGCGGCAAAGAATAATTTCATTGAGAGATTTTTCATTACCCGCGGCCTTGACCGCTGCCTTTTTATGTTTGCCGAGGAAGAGTGGCGCACGCAGGAAAATAAATTTAAGGCTTTGTCTTTTACTAAGCAGGAGAGCCGAAATTTTAACCGGCTTTATTTTTCCGGGGCCTCAGAGATCGTGCCGGATAAACAAGGCAGGATTCTTCTTCCGCAGTATTTGAAAGACTACGCTTTGATCAAAAAAGATGTGGTGGTGGTTGGTGTTTCTAACAGGGTTGAGATCTGGTCGCGCGATAAATGGAACGAATTCTATAACAACTCCCAGCAGTCTTTTGAATCCATTGCTGAAAAACTTATAGATAACGCTTAAAGGCTATGGAAATAAAATATCATAATCCGGTGATGCTGGAACAGGTTTTAGAATATCTTGGCCTTTCTGAAGGCAAGGTTATAGTTGATGCTACTGTTGGCACTGCCGGACACAGCAGTGAAATTATTAAACGCATCGGGCCTTCGGGTAAACTTATCTGCATAGATAAAGATAGCAACTCCCTGAAGATAGCCGCTGAAAGATTATCTGATTATCAAAATAATTGTGTTTTTATCCATAGCAATTTTGTAGATTTAGATAAGGTGCTTTTGGGTTTAGCTGTTCAGCAGGTAGACGGCATAATCCTTGATTTAGGCGTTTCTTCTTATCAACTTGACGACCCCGCCAGAGGGTTTAGTTTCAGCAAGGACGGCCCTTTAGACATGCGTCTTGATCAGGATAGCTATATATCCGCCTATGATCTAGTGAATAATTTAAATGAAGAAGAATTATCCGGCATCTTGCGTAATTTTGGCCAAGAGAGATGGCATAATCGCATTGCCCGTTTTTTGGTGCAGGAAAGGCAAAAGCACCCTATTGCTACAACTGCAGAGCTTTCGCGGATTGTGCTTAAGGCCGTTCCTTATAGAGGGCACCAGCGCATACATCCGGCTACCCGGACCTTTCAGGCGGTGCGCATCGCGGTTAACCGCGAGCTTGAAATTCTAGGCCAGGCCATAGTAAAGGCCATTGGGCTATTAAGAAAAAACGGGCGGATTGCTGTTATATCATTCCATTCCCTGGAAGACAGGATTGTGAAATTAGCTTTCCGCGAGAAAGAGAAAAGCGGATTATTAAAGATTATTACCCGTAAACCTCTTGAGCCGTCATGGGAACAAATTAAAGGCAATCGCGCCTGCCGCAGCGCTAAGTTGCGGGTGGCAGAAAGGATATAAAGTGAAATTAGGCAGTTTTATGTTGTCGCTTACAACAATTACTTTTCTCTCGCTTCTTTATGTGCACCAACAGACCGAGATTGTGCGCTTTGCCTATATCACTCAGAAAAAAGCTGTTTTCTTCCAGGAACTTCTTGATAAGAATAACCTGCTGCGTTATAATATTGAAAAGAATACGTCCTTGACCCGGATCGGCGATAAAATTTACGACAACAGCGATTACAGCATGCCAAATTCTTATCAGTTGGTAAGGCTATATAGCCCAAGATCAACGCACGTTTTAGCTTCTCAAGCGGTCGGCAAAGAGAATATATTTGCCCGCTTGTTAGGCACGGTTCGCGAGGCTCAGGCCAAGACCATCAAGCCTTAAAAGAAAATATTTAACCTTGATTTTTCTGTCTTCCGGTAATTACGCCGGGAGAGTGAATTCATATATTTATAAATAGTGTATATTACCAATTACCGCCGCCGCTTTAACGCTGTATTCATACTCTTCTTTATTATTTTTGTTATCTGCATTCTTCGGCTTCTCTATATACAATTCTTCCGTTCGCAATACCTAAACGCCTTAGCCAATAAACAGCATAATCTGTTTGTGGAGATAGAGCCTCGCCGCGGGGCAATATACGATAGCACTATGCATCCCTTGGCAATCAATATAAGCGTGGATTCGGTTTACGCCAGCCCCAAAGACATGCAGGAGGATAAAAAAGACAATGCTGCCCGCAGGTTGTCTTCCATTTTATATTTAGATTATGATTCTGTCAGAGAGAAATTGTCGCGCAAGAAATCTTTTGTTTGGGTAGCCCGCAAGATTACCCCGGAACAAAGTTTAAAGCTTAGAGCAGAAAAAATAAAAGGCATAGGTTTGATTAAGGAAACTAAGCGTTGTTACCCAAATTCTTATCTGGCAGCCCATGTTGTTGGTTTTGCGGGGCTTGATAATTCAGGCCTTGAAGGCATAGAGGCAAAGTGTGATCAATATTTAAAAGGGCAGCCCGGATGGGCGATATTCTTGCGCGATGCCCGCCAGAACAAACTTGATTTTGGGCAAGAAATGATGCTGCCCAAGGATGGCAATGATGTAATCTTAACTATTGATGAGGTTATTCAGTATATCGCTGAGAGGGAATTAGACAAGGTGTTTAAGCATTACCGCGCGAATGGGGCAAGTATTATTGTCATGGATCCGCATACAGGCGCAATATTGGCCTTGGCGAATCGTCCTAGCTATGATTTAAATAACTATTCTAAAAGTTCCAAGGATGATATACGTAACCGTGCGATAGCGGATATGTTTGAGCCGGGTTCAGTATTCAAGATTGTTACTGCTTGCGCTTCTTTAGAGGAAAATAAAGTTAAAGAAACCGATAGGTTCTATTGTGAGAACGGGGCTTATTATATAGCAGGGCATATCTTGCATGACCACACTTCGCATGGGTGGTTGGCCTTCAGCGAAGTTATAGAGCAATCTAGCAATATCGGCACTTGTAAGGCGGCACAAGTTTTAGGGGCGCCGCTTTTATATAGGTATATAAAACTTTTTGGTTTTGGGAATAAGCTTGGCATAGATATCTCTGGGGAAATCTCCGGCATGGTCAGGGATTTGCGCGTATGGTCGAAGACATCAATTACCGCAGTGCCCATGGGGCAAGAGGTCGGGGTTACTGCTTTGCAGCTTGTAAGCGCAATTTCTGTTATTGCTAACGGCGGGCAACTGATGAAACCGTATTTAATAAAAGAAATAAGGGATAAATACGCAGAGACGCTCAAATCATTTTCTCCGGTATTGATTCGCAAGGTTATTTCTATAGATACAGCAGTCAGGGTGCGCAATATACTTACAGGGGTTGTAGAAAAGGGAACAGGGACTTTAGCCAAGATGGATTCAGTTAAAGCCGCCGGTAAGACCGGCACTGCTCAGAAAATAGAGGGCAGGGGCTATTCGCATTCAAAATTTATGGCGTCCTTTGTTGGTTTTGCCCCGGCAGAAGACCCCAAAATTGCCATTGTCGTAGTTGTGGATGAGCCGCACGGCTCTTATTACGGAGGCGTGGTTTCAGCTCCGGTGTTTAAGAAAGTAGCCGAAGATTCATTGAAATATCTTAATACCAAACAGCTTCCTGTAGGATTGGAGGCCAAGTAAGAATGCGCATAAAGAAACTTCTGAAATCTTTAGGGCAAGGCAAGCTTGTTTCTTGCGGAAACGATTTCCTGGTCAAAGGAATTTTTTGTGATTCCAAGCAAGTAACAAAAGATTCTGTTTTTGTGGCGATCAAAGGGGCTTGTTGTGATGCCCATGATTTTATTCCCGAGGCGCTGCGCCTTGGGGCAAAGTGTATTATTCTCCAGGATGAAGATCGCTGTAAAGATAGGAATATCCATGTAGTAAAAGTAAAAGATAGCCGCCAGGCCTTAGCAGTAATATCGAACGCTTTTTATGGCAGGCCATCTGAAGAGATAAAAGTTATCGGCATTACCGGCACCAATGGCAAGACCACAGTTTCTTATATTATTGAAGCTATCCTAAAGAAAGCGCTTAACAACCCCGGTGTTATCGGAACAATCAATTACCGTTTTAATAATAAATATTTCTCCCCTGTTAATACTACCCCCGGCCCGCTCGAGCTTGCCCAGATACTAAGCAGTATGCAAAACGGCAAAGTTGATTATCTTGTTATGGAGGTTTCTTCTCACGCCTTAGATCAAAATAGGGTTGGCGGGATTAAATTTAGCTCTGCGGTATTTACTAATATTACACAGGATCATTTAGATTATCACCATGATATGGACAGTTATTTTCAGGCGAAATTGAAACTTTTTAAGTCTCTGAGGGGAAGAAATTTTGCGGTAGTCAATATTGATGATGCCTATGGCAGGAAAATGATGCCTTTTATAAAAACAGATGTTATAACCTATGGGATAGAGAATAAAGCTGATGTCCGGGCAGAAGATATTAAATGCAGTTATAGCGGGACAAGTTTTTGTATTAAGTTTGGGAAAAGAGAAGTTTCTTTAAAGACTTCTTTAATTGGCAGGCATAATGTCTATAATGTCCTGGCAGCTTTTTCTTGGGGGTTAAAAGAAGCAATTGCCTTAAAGAATATCGTATCTGCCATAGAAAACTTTAAGACTGTCCGAGGCAGATTAGAGCGCGTGGCTAATAGAAAAGGGATTAACGTTTTTGTGGATTATGCCCATACCGATGACGCCTTGAGGAATGTGATCGGCGCGCTTAGAGGCATATCAGGCAATAAAGTTATTGTAGTTTTTGGTTGCGGAGGGGACAGGGATTCTCTGAAGCGCCCTAAAATGGGCAAAGTGGTTACGCAATTAGCCGATCATGCCATTATTACCAACGATAACCCGCGGCAGGAAGATCCGCATAAGATTATCCAAGATATCGTTTCTGGCATTAGTAAGAATAATTATGAAATTATTACGGACAGGGAAAAGGCGGTCAAGAAGGCTATTTCCCTGGCAGATAAAGGCGAGGTTGTTCTTATCGCCGGTAAAGGCCATGAGCATTACCAGATATTAAAAAACAAAAGAATTGATTTTGACGATCGCAAGGTTGCTTTAAAATGTTTAAGATAAAAGAATTAATTATCCATGGCCGCATTTCTTTGGCGCAGGCAGGCAGCAAAAATTCCTTTAGGAAAGTTGTCATTGATTCCCGCCAGGTTGCTGCCGGCGATATTTTTGTGGCCATAAAGGGCAAGCGTCTGGATGGGCATGATTTTATAAAGCAAGCAGTTAAAAATGGCGCCGGGTGTATTATCGCCCAGAAGGATTTATCCGCTCAAGTGCCTAAGAGCGTAACTTTCTTAGTCGGGAAAGACACCCTTAAGGTTTTAGGTTATCTGGCTTCTTATGTAAGGAATAAATTCAATCCTGTTGTGATCGCTGTCACCGGCAGTAATGGAAAGACTACAACCAAGGATATGCTCTCATGGGTTTTATCGGGCGCGTTTAAGGTGCTTAAAACCAAGGGCACGAAAAATAATCATATTGGTCTGCCCATGACGCTTCTTGAGCTTTCAGGAAAACACCAAGTGGTGGTTTTAGAATTAGGCACTAACCATTTTGGCGAGATTGAATATTTAGCCCAGATCGCTTCCCCTGATATCGGAGTGATTACTAATATTGGCTGTTCGCATTTGGAGTATTTAAAGGACCTCCAAGGAGTATTTTCTGAGAAATATAGCCTTATCCGTAACCTAAGGCCCAAGGGTATAGCGGTATTCAACTATGACGATCCTTTTTTATACCGTAAAGCATCAGGCGTTAAAAGCCCCATCTCGATAGGTTTCGGGATAAATAAAAAAAGCGACTTTCAGGCTTCTTCTGTCAGGCTTTTTAAAGAAAAGGCCATGTTTGTGGTGAATAACAGACAAAGAGTTGCTTTATCTACTTGCGGGCAATATAATGTGTATAATGCCTTATCTTCTGTGGCCACAGCTAGGATTTTGGGAGTAAGCTATAAACAGATCGCTTCAAGATTAAGAAATTTCAAATTTCCGCAAGGCAGATTAAGCATAATTAAAAAGGGGAGCCTAAAATTTATTGATGATACTTATAACTGCAATCCGCTTTCTTTAAAGATGGCTTTGCAGGCCCTGAAGGATTATCCGGTAAAGAAAAGAAGGATACTGGTCATGGCAGATATGTTGGAGCTGGGGGAGAACTCCAAGAATTTTCATAAAGAATCCGGAGAATTTGCGGCGGGTGTCTGTGACGTTATTATTTGCGTTGGCAAATTAGCCAAATACGCGGCAAAGCAGGCTGTTAAAAACGGCGCGCAATCTGTTTTTACATGCGAAAGCGCCCAAGAAGCAAAAAACATTCTTTTGGATAAGGTGAATCCGGATAAGCACGATCTGATTTTAGTTAAGGGCTCACGTTCTATGAAAATGGAAGGAGTAATTACGTAAAATGTTACACAGTCTTTTATATCCCTTAAGAGATATATTGCCTTTTTTGAATATATTTCAATATATCACTTTTCGCGCGGCCATGGCAGCGATCACCGCTTTTCTGTTAAGCCTTATTTTTGGGCCATTGGTGATTAAGATATTAAAACAATATAAGCTTACCGAGAAGATTAACAAAGGCGATAGCGCGGATTTGGATAAACAGCACAGCTTTAAGCGTGATACTCCGACCATGGGGGGAATATTCATTATTGCCGCGATTTTAATATCCTTGTTTTTGTGGGCTGACATGACCGATAAATATATACTCTTATCGATACTGGTGATTGTTTGGCTGGGGGCCACTGGTTTTGCCGATGATTACCTAAAGCAGATAAAACACCGCGCCAAGGGGATGAATGCTTCACAGAAACTAATCAGCCAAATAACTTTAGGATTTATCTTGGGGGCTTTTATTTATCTTGATCCTCAGATAAGTACTAAATTAGATATACCGTTTCTAAAAGATGTTTCTATTGATTTAGGAATTTTATATATTTTATTTGTGGTTTTGGTTATTACCGGAACTTCAAACGCGGTAAATCTGACTGACGGGCTTGATGGTTTGGCTATTGGATGCGTAATAATGGTGGCGGTTGCCTTTAGCGTCTTAAGTTATGTTTCCGGGAATATCAAATTCAGCAGTTACTTATTAATACCCTATATAAGAGGGGCGGGAGAATTAACAGTTTTATGCGCCAGTATCCTGGGCGCGGGTTTAGGTTTTTTGTGGTTTAATTGTTATCCGGCGTCTATTTTTATGGGAGATGTGGGTTCCCTCGCCTTAGGCGGATGTTTGGGGGCGGTAGCGGTTTTCATTAAAAAAGAATTTCTTTTAGGGATAGTGGGAGGGATTTTTGTCGTAGAAGCGCTATCAGTTATCTTACAGGTATTTTCTTTCCGTTTCTTCAAGAAGCGGATATTTAAGATTGCGCCGATACACCATCATTTTCGCTTTTCAGGATGGCAGGAAAATAAAGTTATCGTGCGGTTTTGGATTATCGCCAGCCTTCTGGCTTTATTTACCATCGTTACTTTAAAGATACGGTAATATGAGAAATATTGAATTTTTCCGCGACAAGAGAATAACTGTGGTAGGTTTAGCTAGTTCCGGTTTTTCCTGCGCGAATTTGCTTCATGATTTGGGGTCTAGGGTTAGCGTTACCGATAATAAGGACGATGCACCGGTTCGTTGTCTAGCTAAGAAGCTAAAAGATAAAAATATTTTTGTGGAAACCGGCAAACACAGTAAGGATTTAATTCAGAAAAGCGATCTGCTGGTCCTCTCCCCGGGCGTAACCCCCGTAAGCCAGCCAGTTCTTTGGGCTAAAGAAAAGAATATTCCTGCGATAAGCGAGATAGAAGTAGGGTGGATGTTGTGTGATGCTTCAATCATCGCGGTTACCGGTTCAAATGGCAAGACCACGGTTACAACTTTGATCGGCAAGATCATAGAAGCCAGTTCCCGCAGGGTGTTTGTTTGCGGGAATATCGGCACGCCTTTTACGTCTTTAGTCAAGAAGATGCGCCCGGAAGATTTCGTTTCTTTAGAAGTCAGTTCTTTTCAGCTGGAGAGCTGCTATAATTTTCGTCCTAAAATAGCCCTTATTCTGAATTTTAACCGCAATCATCTTGACCGCCATAAAGATATGCGGGAATACTTAGAGGCCAAGAAACGTATTTTCATAAATCAGGGCCCTTCAGATTATCTTGTTCTTAACAGCAAGGACAAGCTGCTAAAGAAAGTTTCCAAAAGCGCTCTTTCTGAGATTGTTTGGTACGAGCCAGATGGCAAATTGAATCCTAATCAGCAGGCGGTAATCAAGGTTGGAGAACTCTTGGGTATTGCGCGTAAGACTTGTCTTAAAGTGTTCAGCGCATTTAAAGGCCTGGCGCATCGCATGGAATTTGTGGCTAAGAAAAAAGGGGTAAGCTTTATTAATGACTCTAAGGCCACTACTGTTGAATCTTGCGTTTGGGCTTTAAGAAATATCAATTCAGATGTTGTTTTAATTGCCGGAGGAAAAGACAAGGGAGTAGATTACGGATTAATGCTTAAAGAGGCTGCCGGGAAAGTCAGGCTTGCTGTTTTGATCGGAGAAGCAAAAGACAAAATCCGCCGGTGTATCTTTAAGAAAATACCGGTTATAGAAGCTTCTTCTATGCGTGACGCGGTGGTTAAGGCTTTTTTAAATGCCAACAGCGGCGATTATGTTCTTTTGTCTCCTATGTGCTCCAGTTTTGATATGTTTGATAACTATAAACAGCGGGGGGAAGTTTTTAAGAAAGAGGTATTAAAGTTATAGCAATGATTAGAAACTTACGTATAAATCTTTTCGCAATTACTGTTATATTGATTTGTGTCGGGATAGTAATGATCTATAGCTCTTCCGGAATCTATGCCATGGAAAAGCAGAATGACAGCCTGTTTTTTCTTAAGCGGCATATCGCTTTTCTTATTATCGGGATTTTCCTTTCATTTCTGGCTATGGCCATGGATTATCATAAATTTAGGCGCTTTGCCAAGCCTTTTCTTGTTATTTCATTGATCCTGCTTGTTCTAGTGCTTATTCCGGGAATTGGCAGGGAGATATCAGGCGCCCGCAGATGGTTTCGGTTTAAGTTCTTAAGTTTTCAGCCATCGGAATTGGCAAATCTGGCGCTTATTATTTATACCGCTGATTTTATCGCCAGAAAAGGTGATTTGATTAAATCCTTTTGGAGAGGGTTTATGCCGGTTATCATGGCGTTAGGCATGACTGCTCTATTGATCTTGGTTCAGCCTGATCTGGGGACAACAGTTTCTTTAGGCCTTGTTATCTTTACTATGCTTTTTGTCGCCGGGGTAAGAAAGAGCTATTTAGTCTATTTATTTCTATTAAGCTTGCCAGCGCTATACCTTTTGGTTTTTAGCGTGCCTTACCGCAGAGCGAGGATACTTGCTTTTTTGGATCCATGGGCGGATGCCAAAGGAAGCGGTTTTCAGGTTATTCAATCACAGGTGGCCATTGGCTCAGGAGGCTTTTTTGGCGAAGGCCTGGGCCATTCCAAACAGAAGCTTTTTTACCTTCCAGCAGCGCACACGGATTTTATTTTTTCAATTATCGGAGAAGAATTAGGCCTGATCGGGACATTGTGCGTGATTATGCTTTTTATGCTTTTTATCTGGCAATGCGTGAAAATCGCCCGTAACACTTTGGACAGGTTCGGGTATTTCCTTATTTTGGGCCTTGTTTCAATGATTGCCTTTAAGGCGGTAGTCAATATCGGGGTTTCCTGTGGGGTTATGCCGACTAAGGGGCTGCCGTTACCTTTTATAAGCTACGGAGGGTCCTCATTCATATTTGATATGGTAAGCGTTGGCATTATTATGAATATCGCGCGCACAGGGGACTATCCGTGAAAAAGATCCTAGTTGTTTCTGGGGCAAGCGGCGGGCATATCTTTCCGGCTTTGGCTTTTATCCAAGGCTTAAAAGATAAGAAAGATGCTGCAGAAATACTTCTGGTTTTGCCTGTCAATAGCGTTGTCAGGCGGGAAATCGAGCTTCTTAATGTAAAGGTAAAATATGTTGCTATTTTTTCATTGAAACCGTCCTTAAAAATAAAAAACCTCTTGAATGTTCTTAAAACTTTTAAGAGTTCTTTGGAAGCAGCAAGGGATGTTTTAAATTTTAGGCCCGACCTGGTAGTTGGTTTCGGCAGTATCACCAGCGTTGCTTTTGTTTTCTGGGGCTGGTTATTCAGGGCCAATACCCTAATCCATGAGCAGAATGTTGTCCCGGGCGCGGCAACTGTTTTTTTGTCATATTTTGCGGATAAAATAGCAGTGTCTTTTGAAGGGACAAAGGGTTATTTAACTTTTTCAAGAAGTAAAGTGGCCTTTACCGGGAACCCTTTACGTAAGGATTTGGTTATTTTGCCCCAGCAAGAAGCGTTGTCTTATTTTGGTTTCTCTGCTTGTAAATTTACCATACTTGTTTCCGGAGGAAGCCAAGGCAGTAGCAGCATAAACAGCGCCTTTATCAGTTTTTTGAAAGAATGTAAATTTTGTGCTAAACTTCAGGTTATACATATTTGCGGGGCCAATGATTACGCTTTTCTTCAGGAAGAATACAAAAGCTTAAATATAGAGTACAAGCTGTTTAGTTATTTTGATAAAATGCACTACGCGTATAGCGCTTCTTGTTTTTCTGTTGCGCGTTCCGGAGCGATGACCATAAGCGAGCTGATCCGCTATAAGCTTCCGGCGGTTTTAGTGCCATATCCTTATGCGCGCTGCCATCAAAAAGCTAACGCCCAAGTCCTCGCGCAGTGCGGGGCTTGTTCGATTGTCCAAGATTGTGATTTAAGCGCCTTAGTTTTAAATCAGATAATAGAGCCCTTGGTTTGTTCTGAAGAAAATCTGCTAAAGATGCGCCAATCATACCAGCCTTTGGCCAGTATAGATGCTTTAGGCAATATGATCAGGCTTGCGGATTCATTTTTCTTGCCCTAAAAGATGAAAATAAACATAGCGGTCACTATCGCCCTGGCGGTTGTTTTATTTTATTTTAAGAGTTCTTTTGCTGATGAAAAGTGGCAAGAGAAGAAAGGCACGCATTTTATTGTTTGCTACCAGAATGCCCCGGAGGATTTTATAAATAACCTAATGTCAAGCGCGGAAAACTACTATAATCTTATTGCTGATGAATTAGGATTCAGGAGGTTTGACTTTTGGCTCTGGGATGACCGCGCCAAGATATACATATATGATACCAAAGAACAATACCATAGGTTGACCGGACAGCCGCAATGGGCGGGAGGACACGCCTCTCTAAAAGAAAAAGAGATCTACAGCTATGCTAAGCCTTCAGGTTTCTCTGAACAGATATTATCCCATGAAATGGCGCATATTATCTTTCGGGAATTTGTTGGAGTGGGTAACCCTGCTGTGCCGGTATGGCTGGATGAAGCAGTGGCTTCTTATCACCAGAAAACAAGGTACATAGGCCTGCGTTATATACTGCAAAAGGCATATAGCAAAGGGGAATTTATCCCATTTTCGCAGTTAATCCGCTTAAACCCGTCCATGCTGGAAGATAAGGATAAAATCGATTTGTTTTATATGGAGTCGGTCAGCATCGTGGATTATCTTATCGCTAATTTCGGCAAGGATTATTTTGTTTATTTCTGCAGATATTTGAGGGATAAAAAGGATATGGATCAGGCTATAAAATCAGCCTATCCTATAAACGGTTTAAAAGCATTAGGGGATAAATGGGAGAGTTCTTTCAAGAATGAATAGGCATGTTCATTTTATAGGCATCGGCGGCATCGGCATGAGCGGGATTGCCAAACTTTTTATTACCAGGGGTGCCGCGCGCGTGAGCGGCTCCGATGTTAAAGAAACTAGTCTGATATCATTATTGCGTTCTAAGGGGGCGGATATTTTTATTGGGCATGCCAAAGAAAATCTAGGCGATGCCGACCTGGTGGTTTATTCATCAGCAATTGCAGAAGACAATCCGGAGCTGGCGGAGGCAAGAAGATCTTCCCGCAGAGTTATTAAGCGCGCCCAGGCTTTGGCAGAGCTTATGCGCGAGCAAAAAGTAATTACGGTAACAGGCGCTCACGGGAAAACCACGACCGCGTCTCTTATTTCCTGCCTTTTGATGGAAGCCAAGATGTGCCCAAGCGTTGTTATAGGCGGGATATTGAATAATATCCAGGATAACGCCTGCCATGGGGATGGCGGATTTTTTGTCGCTGAGGCGGATGAATCCGACGGTTCGTTTCTTTATTACAATCCTTTATATTCGGTTATTACGAATTTAGACGACGAACATATGGATTATTACCGTGATTTTAATTATCTCAAAAGGTGTTTTTCTGATTTTATTGATAAAACTGCTGTTGGAGGCTGTGTGTTTGCCTGCGGAGACGACTCTAACTTGCGCCAGATTTTATCCAAATACACGGAAGATTTCTTATTCTTCGGCCTGGGTAAAGATAACCATATTTATGCTTCAAATATTAAGATGGACGGACTATCTTCAGAATTTGATTGTATTTATAAGAATAAGAATATCGGCAGGTTTAAATTATCTTTAGGGGGCAAGCACAATATTTCAAATTCTTTAAGCGTTGTGGCCTTGGGTTTGAAATTGGGGATTAATAAATCAATTATCAGTAGCGCCCTTCAGGGTTATAAAGGTTCGGGTAGGCGTATCCAGGTAAAATATCAAGACTCCCGTTGCGCGCTTATTGATGATTACGCGCATCATCCTACGGAGATAAAAGCCACGCTTTCCGCGGTAAATAACCTTAAATACAAGCGCATGGTCGTGATATTCCAGCCGCATCGTTACAGCCGCACCCAGCGTTTATTTGATGAGTTTACAAAATGTTTTTCCGGGGCAGACGTATTGATCATCACTGATATTTACCCCGCAAGCGAAAAGCCTATTCCTGGAGTGGATGCGCAAAATCTTGCCCTGGCAATAGCCAAGGCCATGCCGGGATCTCGGGTGTGCTTTACGCCTAAAGATAAAATAAAAGAACATGTCATAGATGGCCTCAATAAAGAAGATCTAATTCTTACATTGGGAGCGGGTGATATTACCAGAATATCTGATGAGATTGCCGAAGAATTGTCAAAACAGAATAAAAATAAAACTTAATTATCCCTTATCCAGGCATACTACTTTTAGGCTGGGCGGGAAAGCAGAGTATTTTATTAAGCCTTGCACAGTAGAGGATTTAAAATTATTGCTAAAGTGCCTAAAAAGATATAATATATCATATTCAATTATTGGTTTAGGCAGCAACCTTTTGATTTCAGACCAGGGGAAAAAAGGCGCAGTGATTCAGTTGTCAGCGCCTTTTTTCAAGAAAATAAAAAAGGCGCGCAATTTTATAGAGGCAGGCGCTGGATGCCCGTTGGGGGCTGTTGTTTCTTACGCGGTTTCTCTGGGGCTGGGAGGCTTTGAATTTTTGTCTGGCATTCCCGGGACAGTGGGAGGGGCGATAGTTGGCAACGCCGGGCAAGCTTATAAAAAACGGTGGATGCAGGATATAGTTTTGTCTGTGACAGTGATGGATGCCGCCGGGAAGATAAAAGCTATTCCAAGAGATAGAATAAAATTTGCCTATCGAGCAAGCAATTTAGGCAAGTACATTATTTTGAGTGCCCGCTTTAGATTTAAGGCGCAAAAAAAAGAAGTTATCAGGCGGATGATAAAAGATTATTGTTTATACCGGAGGAAAAAACAGCTGGTGTCCGGGTTTTCCGCAGGGTGCGTGTTTAAAAACCCCAAAAGCCAGTCTGCCGGTAAACTTATTGACGCCTGCGGCCTTAAGGGCAAGCGCATTGGCGGGGCTTATATAAGCGCAAAGCACGCTAATTTTATTATTAATGATGGTCGCGCTAAAACAAGCGATATTTTATCCTTGATGGATTTGGCACGCCTTAAGGTCAAAAGAAAGTTTGGCATAGAGCTTCAGCCAGAAATAAAAATATGGAAATAGAAAAAATAGGAAGAATTGGGGTATTGATGGGCGGGCCTTCTACTGAAAGGGAGGTTTCGTTTAAATCAGGGATGGCTGTTTATGAGCATTTAAAATGCCTGAATCTTGATGTGGTTGCCATTGATATTAAAAGCGATGATAAAACCCAGAACGCGGAAATCCTCAAGAAGCACAGTTTGGATTGCGCCTTTATCGCGCTTCATGGAAGTTTTGGCGAAGACGGGGGGATACAGGAAGTTTTAGAAAGCCTATCTTTGCCTTACACTGGATCAGGCGTGCCAGCCAGCCGCCTGGCAATGGATAAAATAGCGTCTCGCAAGATTTTTGAAGAGGAAGGGATTTTTATGCCCAAGGCTTATCTTATTATAGATAGAGATTCCTTTGATAGGGATAAGTTGAAATATAAAGAGCTGAAATATCCTCTTGTAGTAAAACCTGCGTGCGCAGGTTCAAGTATTGGCTTGTCTGTGGTTTCTTTTCCCCAGGATTTGATTTCTTCCATAGAGCGCGCTTTTGCAGTAGATAATCGGGTTGTTTTGGAAGAGTTTATCCAGGGCAGAGAGCTTACTGTGGGGATATTAGACGATAAACCGCTTCCGGTGATTGAGATTAAATATCAGGGCGAGATCTTTGATTATGAATCAAAATATAAATCTTCAACAACCCAGTATATAATCCCCGCTTTACTTGATGAAAATACTTTTTGGAAGGCGCAAGAACAGGCGGTAAAAGCGCATAGGCTTTTAGGGTGTTTTGGTTGTTCGCGGGTGGATATGATGCTTGGAGGGGATAATATCCCGTATATTTTAGAAGTTAACGCTATACCCGGGATGACCTCCACCAGCCTTCTTCCCAAAGCGGCGAAGTTTATCGGAGTTGATTTTAGCCAGCTATGCCTTAGGCTTATTGAATTAGCTTACAAGAGAAATGTCTGCCAAAGCCTTTAAGAAAAACAAAGAATTCTTTGCTATAGGGGTTATACTTATAATTCTTGTTTTAGGCGTTGCTTCTTGCGTATCCGGCATCTCCATGTTCTTAAGGCAATCGGAATATTTCATAATCCAAGAGGTAGCGTCTAAAAATAATGAATTCAACCTTTCTTATTTGAAGGGGCGCAATATCTTCTCAGTCGATCTGCGGGCTTTGTCGCTTCAACTTGAGAATAGGTATTCCGGTTACAGCAAGATCAGGATTACCCGTTTATTGCCCGGTATCTTATGGGTTGATTTTTTGAAAAGGTCTCCCGTGGCCTTTGTGAAATTATACCGGTATTTTTATACCGATGAAGAAGGGGTATTATTTCTTTGCGAAGAAAATTCTCCCGTTACCGGAATGCCGGTAATCACCGGGCTTGATACAAAGATATTCGGCGCCCAGTCAGGCAAGAAATACCAGGTGCGTGAATTAAAATTGGCCATAGAAATAGCCACAGCTTTTAGGGAAAAGAAAAGCCTTAAGGGCTATGCCTTGCGGGAAATAGACGCAAGCCCGCCGGAAGGTTTTTCTTGCATGATCTATCCATTGCCTTTTGGCAGGGGAATAGAAGTGAGGTTTGACCTGGCAGACTTAAAAGAAAAAATAAGCCTTTTGGGAAACCTGCTTAATCAGTCGTCAAAAAGTAATATAAATATCAAGTATGTGGATTTACGTTTTAAGGAGCCGGCAATCAAATTCTATGAGACTGACTAAAAAAGGATAAGGATCACATGTTCAGTAAACGTAGTATCTGCGCGTTAGATATAGGATCAAGCAAGATATCTGTGGCTGTAGCAAGGCTTGCCCAAGGCAAGATTGCTGAGGTTTTCTTTGAAAGTATCCCTTCCTGCGGCCTAAGAAGAGGGTCGGTTGTTGATTCAATAGAATTGGTAAAAGCCTTAGGCAGTTTATTCAAGAAGATTAGAAATAATTCCGGCATTCAGATAAAATATGTTTATGCTAATATCGCCGGTGAGGATATAAGCGCCCGTCATAGCCATGCGATCATCCCTTTGGCGGAAAGAGGCAATAAGGTAATTACTTCTTTTGATGTAGAAAAAGCCAATCTTCAGGCGCGGATTTTGGGATCTAACATGGAAGATGAGATTATTGCAGAGGTGCCTTTTGGTTACGCTATTGATAATAAAGCAGATATTGTCAACCCAATAGGCCTATACAGCCACCGTTTGCAGGTAGATTTGTACCTTATTTGCGCGCGCCTTTCTTGCCTTCAGAATTTAACTGGCGCTATAAGTCAGGCGGGGCTTGACTTAAAAGAGGTATTTTATTCAGGGATGATTACCAGCAAGCTTCTTTTTGAAGAGAAAATGAAGCAGGGTTTAAGTATTTTCTGCGATATTGGAAGCGACATAACGCAGCTTGTTATCTTAGAAAATGGCATGTTAAAAGAAGTGCACAATTTGCCCATCGGAGGAGATGATATTACGCTGGCCATTTCTAAAGAAATAGGAATTCCTTATTCTTTGGCTGAAGAAGTAAAGAAAACATACGGCAGTATTTATTTGGCAGCTTCGCCTGCAGTAGATAAAGAAATCTTAATCAAAAGGGATAATATCTATAAGCCGATAAGCCATAAGCTTATCGTTGATGTTGTGACCAATAGCGCAAAGTGTTTGCTTGAAGAAATCAAGAAAAATGCCTTTGTTAATTTTAATAGTAACCAAGTGACTAATTTTGTTTTATACGGAGGCACAGTTTTACAGGAAGGTTTCTTGGAGAAAGCAGAGTCTGTTTTTTCTTTTCCGGTGCAGCTTGCCCGTGTCAGCTCCCAGAGAGTTTCTTCATTGATCAACCACCCTAAACTTTCCGGGATGAAATATTTGGGGTATCTTACCTGCCTTGGCATTTTAGTTGAGGTTTTGGAAAACGATAAATTGCCCGGGTTTATTTTTCCTCATGACGCTAGCCGCAAACCATTACAGAGGTTAGTTGATCAAGCCAAGGCTTTGTACCTGGAGTATTTTTAAGATTGTGCCTCAGGGGTTTTTATGTATAATGGATTGGCTGATGTTAGTTTTCGTGTCGGTCAGGCCTGCCTTAAAGCAAACCGCGACCCTTCTGAAATAACTATTGTTGCGGTAGCCAAGGGCAGAAGCGCCCAAGAAATACAAGAGGTTTTACAACAGGGCATATCTGATATCGGCGAGAATAAAGTCCAAGAAGCTGTTTTGAAATTTAATCAGCTGTCTGCCATTTGCCATTTGCCATTTGCCATTAAATGGCATATGATCGGCCACTTGCAGACTAATAAAGTAAAAGATGCGGTTAGGATCTTTGATTTGATTCATTCTGTAGATAGCCTGCGCCTGGCAGAGGAAATCGATAGGCAGGCTGCCAAGATCAATAAAGTACAGCAGATATTACTACAGATAAAGACTTCTCCAGAAGAAACAAAATTTGGTTTAAGTCCTGATGACGCGGTTTTGGTTATAAAACAGATCGCTTCTTTAAAAAATATAAAATTAAAAGGTTTAATGACCATCGCCCCTTTAGTTAGTGCGCCCGAAGAAGCGCGTCCCTATTTTCGCCAGCTTAGGGAATTAAGGGATAAGATTTACAGCTTAAAGCTTACAGCTTATAGCTTACAGCTTTCCATGGGCATGAGCGATGATTTTGAAATTGCTATTGAAGAAGCCGCCACAATAATAAGATTAGGCAGAGCGATATTTGAAAGGTAAGATAAAATGAAAATAGGGATAATCGGTTTAGGCAACATGGGCCAGGCAATCGCCTCAAAGATAAAAAATACTTATACGGTTTTTGCCTATGAAAAGGATAAGGCTAGGGTATCTTCTGTTGAAGATATCCAAGCGGTAGGTTCTATCCAGGAATTACTGGAGAAAGCGGACGCGATAATTTTGGCGGTGAAACCGCAGGATTTCGCAGAACTTTTAGGCCAAATAAAAAAGTACCCGCATATTCTGGATAAACTTTTTATTTCTATCGCAGCCGGCCTGGGCACTTCTTATATAGAAAACCTTTTAGGGGTGGTTAGGGTGGTTAGGGTTATGCCAAATATGCCTGCTCGTATTGGTTATGGGATGACTTGCTTGTGCTCTGGTAAATACGCCAGCCTTGAAGATTTTGATTTCGCGCAAGATGTATTTGAGTATATGGGAGAAGTTATGGCTATTGACGAAGCGAAAATGGATGAAGCTACCGCGATTTCCGGCAGTGGGCCGGGGTGGTTTTTTAACGCGGTAGCCAATAACCCGGAAGCTTATAAAAATAACTGGTCTGGTTTTATGGAAAATTTTACCGCCGAGCTTGAGGATGCGGCAAGGTCTTTAGGGTTCAGCCCTGATCAGGCACATTTTATGTCTTTGATTACTTTGCGCGGGGCAGACAAAATGCTTGAGAATGGCGCGGATCCTGTAGGGCTGCGTCAGCAGGTGGCATCTAAAGGCGGGACAACCCAGGCAGGCTTAGATGTGCTTAATTCTGGCGGGACATTAAAAGACGCGATCATGGCGTCTATTAAAAGGGCTAAAGAATTAGCTGCCTAGGAGGACAAAATGTCTAAATTGGGGATTATTGGCGGTAGCGGTTTATATCAGATTGATAGTTTGAAGGGCATAAAAGAGGTCGCATTAAGCACTCCTTTTGGCAAGCCTTCAGATAAATTTATTACCGGGAAAATAGAGGGCAAAGAAGTTGTTTTTCTTCCTCGCCACGGAAGAGGGCATTGTATTTCTCCCAGCCAAATAAATTACCGCGCCAATATTTATGGGATGAAGAAACTTGGCGTGGAAAGCATTGTTTCCATAAGCGCCTGCGGCAGCCTTAAAGAAGAATTCAAGCCGCTTGATTTTGTGGTTATTGATCAGTTTGTGGACCGCACTAATAACGCTCGCGCGATGACATTTTTTGATGAAGGCATTGTGGCGCATATAGTTTTCGCGCATCCTGTTTGCCAAGATTTGGCAAAGGTAGTTTATGCTGCGGGCGAGAAGCTGAAATTAGACATTCATCCTCGCGGGACTTATATTAACATGGAAGGCCCGGCATTCTCAACTTTGGCTGAATCGAATCTTTACCGAAGTTGGGGCATGGACATAATTGGAATGACCAATATGGCTGAAGCAAAACTATCCCGAGAAGCAGAGATATGTTACTCTACTTTGGCCGCTGTTACAGATTATGACTGCTGGTATCCCAAGCACGCAAGCGTGACGGTGGATATGGTGATGCAAAATCTGCAAAGGAATATTGAAAACGCCAAGAAAATGATTATTCAGATCGTTAAAGCGCTGCCTGACAAGCGCGTATGTTCTTGTCAGGATGCCTTAAAATGCGCGATTGTCACTGATAGAAAAATGATTCCGGCGAAAGTAAAAAAGGATTTAAAGATAATTATAGGAAAATATATTTAAGCTTTCAGCCTTCAGCTTTCAGTCTTCAGCTTTTTTAGCTGATAGCTGATAGCTGATAGCTGATAGCTGATAGCTGATAGCTGATAGCTGAAAAATGGACTATAAACTTACTCTTAATCTTCCTAAAACTGATTTTCCCATGAAGGCGGATCTGCCCAAGAAAGAGCCCGTTATTTTTGAGCAGTGGGAGAAGAAGAATATTTACGTTTCTATCCAGAATAAAACTCAAGGTTTGCCAAAATATATTTTGCATGACGGGCCGCCTTATGCCAACGGGGATATACATATAGGCCATGCCTTAAACAAGACACTTAAGGATATCATTCTTAAATATAAAACCATGCGTGCTTTTAATTGCGCCTATGTTCCGGGTTGGGATTGCCATGGGTTGCCCATTGAGCATCAGTTGTTAAAGGAATTAAAGATCAATAAAACCCAGATATCGCAGCTTGATTTCCGCAAGAAAGCGCATGATTACGCGATGAAATATGTGGGTTTGCAGAAAGAACAGTTTAAGCGTTTAGGTATATTCGGGGATTGGGATAATCCGTATCTTACTTTATCACGCCAGTATGAAGAGGGGATAGTGGATTCTTTTGGCAAACTGGCGCAGAAGGGGTATATCTATAGAGGATTAAAGCCGGTTAACTGGTGTTATAAATGTGAAACCGCCCTTGCCGAGGCAGAGGTTGAATACGAGGATCATGTTTCTCCCTCTGTTTATGTGAAATTTAAATTAACCAATCCCTTAGATGGCCAAGACGCTTATTTATTGATTTGGACTACCACCCCCTGGACGCTTCTGGCTAATGTGGCAGTAGCAGTGCATCAAAAACTGGAATATGTTTTGGTAAACACTGCGAAAGGAATTTTAGTTATTGCCGAAAGCCTGCTCGATACAGTTATAAAAAATACCGGCCTTGGCCAATGTGCGGTTATTTCCCGCATTAAAGGCGAAAAGCTGGATGGGCTTGTTTATGAGCATCCTTTTTTAGATAGAAAAGGAAAAGTAGTTTTGGCAGATTATGTTTCACATGAAGAAGGCACTGGTTTGGTGCATACCGCTCCCGGGCATGGCAATGACGATTATTTCACCGGGATAAAATACAAGTTGGATATTATTATGCCGGTTGATAACCGGGGGAATTTTGACGCTTCTACCGGTGAATTTAAAGGGATGCAGGTATTTTCTGCCAATGATCCGATCATACAAAAATTGGATAGTTTAGGGATGCTTGTTTATAGCATGAAATATCCGCATTCTTATCCGCATTGCTGGCGCTGCAAGTCACCGGTTATTTTCAGAGCGACAAATCAATGGTTCTTAAAACTTGAACATAATAATCTCAGGCAGGCTTTACTTGAAGTAATCCAAAATAAGGTGAAGTGGATTCCCTCTTCGGGAAAAGAGCGCATTGGTTCAATGGTGGGCTTGCGCCCGGATTGGTGTTTATCGCGTCAAAGATATTGGGGGGTGCCGATTCCCTCTTTGGTATGCAATAATTGCAAAGAAGAATTCCTGGATAATAAGGTTATTGAGGTATTCCGCCAGATGGTTAAAGAAAATGGAACGGATGTTTGGTTTGAATCTGGCGTGCAGGAGTTTTTATATAAAGACATCCAATGCCCTTGCTGCGCGGGAAAAATATTCTCTAAAGGCACAGATATCCTTGATGTATGGTTTGATTCCGGAGTAAGCAGCCAGTCAGTATTAAAGAAAAGAAGTGAATTGGAATTTCCCGCTTCTTTGTACCTTGAGGGTTCAGACCAGCATAGGGGGTGGTTCCAGTCTTCGCTTATCCCGGCTGTCTGCATTGATAATCAGGCGCCATTTAAAAGTGTCCTAACCCATGGTTTTGTGGTGGATGGTCAGGGAAGAAAAATGTCCAAGTCGCAAGGCAATGTGGTTTCTCCATTTGATATTATAAAAGACTATGGCGCGGATATTTTGCGCCTGTGGGTGGCTTCAAGCGATTACAACGAGGATATAAGAATATCCAAAGAAATCCTGCAAAGGCTCTCGGAAGGTTACCGTAAAGTGCGCAACACCTGCAGGTTTATCTTAAGCAACCTCTATGATTTTAATCCCGATAAAGACAGAATAAGCTATGATGATATGGGCATGCTTGATAAATGGATACTCTATAAAAGTTGCCTTGCGCTTGATAAAGTTATAACAAACGGCTATGAAGAATTTGAATTTTATAAAGCCTATAAAGGTATTTATGATTTTTGCAATGAAGATCTATCCATGTATTATTTGGATATGGTAAAGGGCAGATTGTATACATACGGGGCAGATTCCCTTGAAAGAAGGTCTGCTCAGACGGCGATATATGATTTGTTAAATGCGATCGTAAGGGTAGTCGCGCCGATTTTGTCTTTTACCGCTGAAGAAATATGGTTTTATATGCCTAAAACTTCTAAAGATAAAGATGCCGCCAGTGTGCATCTTTTGGAATATCCAGATACCAGGCTTATTTTGTCTTTGTTGGAATCCGGCAAGGTCCATGGCTCTTTGGCTTATCAAGATATGGAAGAGGTCCTTAAGATGGTCCCCGATGTTGCCAAGGCTTTAGAAGAGAAGCGCATTGCCGGAATAATCGGCAGTTCTTTTGACGCCAAAATAAATATATTGACAAAGTCCCCTAATCAGTATACATTCTTACGCAGCTTAAGCCAACAGCTCTGTGAGGCCTTTAAAGTTTCTTCTGTGATTGTGGAAGAATCCAAAGATCTTATTTCTGGTGGAGATTGGCGTAATACCGTTTTTCCGGATGTATGCCTGGCCGCCAGTAAAGCAGATGGGGTAAAATGCATGCGCTGTTGGAATTATTCGCATTCGGTGGGGGAAGATGATGCGCATCCGTCAATCTGTAAGACTTGCCTTAAAGCCATAGGGGGGATTTCAGCGTGAAGAAGAAAATGAATAAAAAAGAGTTGATTGAGTTTAAGAGATTATTGATTAAGGTCAAGGACGGCGTTATTGACGATATCAACCATATTTCCGAGGACACGCTTAAAAAATCACAGAAAGAGGCATCCGGAGATATATCAGGCTATACTTATCATATGGCTGATGTGGCTACCGATACCTATGACCGTGAATTTTCTTTGGGCATCGCTTCAAATGACCGCAAATTCCTTTATGAGCTGGATGACGCGATGAAGAAAATAGATGAAGGAAGTTACGGCTTTTGTGAGAGCTGTAAGAAGACTATTTCCAAGACTCGCCTTAAAGCAGTGCCTTATGCCCGGCTTTGTGTTAAATGTCAGGAAAAACTGGAAAAAAAATAAAACCTTTCTTTAAATTTTCTTTATTTCTCTTTGGCCTTATTATTGCTGATCAGCTTAGTAAGGCCTTTGTTTCCTCAAAACTATACCTTTATCAATCTATCCCGGTTATCCAGAATGTTTTTCATGTTACTTTGGTGCATAACCGCGGCGCGGCATTTGGCCTATTCAAATATCAACGCTGGATTTTTATCGCCATTACTTTGCTGGTGAGTTTTTTTATAATCCGCAAGCTTAAAAAAGAGGGCTATAAGAACAACCTTTGTAATTTTTCTTTAACCTTGATCCTTGCCGGCGGCCTGGGAAATCTTATTGACCGTTTGATGTTTGGTTATGTGGTTGATTTTCTGGATTTTCGTATCTGGCCGGTGTTCAATATCGCGGATTCGGCGATAACAGCAGGAGCAATGTTGTTAGGATGGACAATATTAATAACAAATAAGCGTAAAACGAAAAACGCAAAACTATAATTCAAAATTCAAAATTTTTAATTTTACGCTATGGTTTTACGCTTTGCGTTTTAAGCTTTAAATTAAAATTATGCATCCAATTATCTGTCAAATCGGTCCATTTACCATTTATTCCTACGGTTTAATGATGGTTGTTGCTTTTTTAACCGCGGTATCCTTAGCTTGCCGTCAGGCTAAGAAGCAAGGGATAGATCCCAACATAATCTACAATCTTTGTTTTTATTCTTTTATCGCGGGGATTTTGGGGGCGCGGATATTTTTTGTAGTAGAGCATTTTAGGGATTATTTGGCTGAACCTTTAGAAATAATCATGCTGCAGCACGGCGGAATGTCCTGGTTTGGCGGTTTTACTGCCGGGTCATTAACCGCGTTATATTATGTCAAAAGAAACAAATTAAGAATCTACACGGTACTTGATCTATTGGCGCCGTTTTTGGCATTAGGCCATGCCATTGGCAGGCTGGGGTGTTTTTTAAATGGCTGTTGCTACGGCAGGGAAAACAAAATATGGGGGATGTATTTTCCCGCGCATGACGCCTTTCTTATTCCAACGCAACTTTATTCAAGCATTATTCTTTTTGCGCTTTTTCTTTTCCTGAAGAACTTACAGGATAAGCCCCATAGACAGGGCCAGGTATTCTTGTGGTATCTTTTATTATACTCAACCAAGAGGTTTTTTATGGAATTCTTGCGCGCGGATAATCCGCATTTCTTTTACGGCTTAAGCTTATTCCAGATTATAAGCGCGGGTTTTTTTATCTTTGCTTGCCTAAAACTGATCCAGCTTAACAAACGCTAACATATGCCAGAATACAGGTTAAAGGTTACAGCCAATGAAGTTGGCAAACGTGTTGATGCGGTATTGGCGGCTTTCTCCAAAGAAAATAAATTAGGCATTTCCCGTGAGAAAATCCAGGATTTTATTTCTAAAGGAGGTGTTTTAATCCAGGGCCAGCCGGTAAAAAGCGCCCATTATAAATTACATCTGGATGAAGAAATTGTTTTTTCTTTTCAAGAGAAGCAGGCCGCCGCTTTATTAGCTCAAGAGATTTCTTTGGATGTTATTTATGAAGATGATGACTTGGCGGTGATTAATAAGCAGCCCGGGCTTTGTGTGCATCCTGCCGCGGGGAATCCGGATAAGACCCTTGTCAACGCGATGCTGTTTCGTTTTAAAAATCTTTCTTCAATAAACCCAGAGCGGCCCGGGATAGTGCATCGCTTAGATAAGGATACTTCCGGGCTTCTGGTTATCGCGAAAAATAACGCCAGCCACCTTTGTTTGGCTGAACAATTCGCCCGGCATTCCATTAATAGAAAATATGTGGCCTTGGTTAAAGGGGTTATGGATTTTGACCATGATGTAATTGAGCTTCCTATCGGAAGGCATCCTTCCAAAAGGAAAAATATGGCAGTTAGTTTTTCTTCAGGCAATAAATACGCCAAGACTTCTTACCGGGTCATCAAACGCAATAAGGATTCTACTTTAGTAGAATTAGAGCCGTTTACCGGCAGGACCCATCAATTAAGGGTGCATCTGTCGCATTTAGGTTATCCTATATTAGGCGATGATAAATACGGCAAGAATAATTCTTTTTCGCGCATGGCGCTGCACGCGAAATATATTTCTTTTATCCATCCAACAAGCCAGAAGGCTATAGAGTTTGATTCTTCTATTCCGCAGGAATTCTTAAAAATAGCTTGATTTTAACGGTAGTTTACTTATAATAACCAGTTAAGGGTCTTGAAAAATTAAAAACGGAGGAGAGAATGGCCATGAATAAAAAAGGTAAAGTCGCGATTATCATATTAACACTTCTTATCATTATATCTTTGGCTTTATCAGGCGGCCTATATTATCTTCTTAATCAGGAAAAATTAGCTAAGGCCCAAATCCAGCAACAGCTTGAAGATGTCAGGGCTGAGCAGAAGCTGACCAAAATGAAATTAGAAGATTCAAAGAAAACGATCTTCAGCCTAGAGGATAAATTAAGCTCCACGGAGAAAAAAGTTTCTGCTTTAAATACTGAATTGGAAAATGAGAAAGCGGCAAAGCAAGATGCCATGGATCAGATTGGCGTAGTAAAGGCAGAGCTGAATAAGCAGGTTGTCTCTAAAGATGATTTGGCCAAACAGCTTTCCCGCGCGCAGGAAGAAAATAAAACCATCCAAGCCCGTTTGGCGGAACTGGAAAATAAGAAAATAGATTTAGAGGTAAAAATTAAAGACTTGGAAGAAAAATCCCGCCAGTTGGAAGAAAAATTTAAAGGCGTGCAGTTAGGCACTATCGTTGTTTCCCCTGAAGATAAGCCGCAAGCAGTTTCTGTCAAGAAAAACACAAAAGAAGAAGCCAGGGAAGCCAGGGAAAAACAGAAAGCCCAAGAGGCAAAGCTTAAGCTGGAAGAGAAAATAAAGAAAGACCAGCAGCTTGCCCAGAAAAAACAAGACGAGTTAAAACTTAAGAATGAAGAGAAGATGCGCAAAGAGATGCAGCGCACAACCAAGAAGTATGATAATCAGCAAGAGGTTGAAGCGAAAGCCCAGGCTGCAAAAGAGGCGCAAAAAGCAAAAGAGCTTGCCCGGCAGGCCTTGCTTAATCCCGAAGGCAGCATCGCGGTAGTAAACCGTGAGTATGATTTTGTGGTGTTGAATATCGGCGAAAAAGACGGCGTGAAAGCCGGGGACACTTTTCAGGTTTCCCGCAACAATAAGCTTTTGGGAGAAGTTAACGTAGAAAAAGTGCATGATTCTATGTCCGCGGCAGGTTTTGCTTCCGCAGGATTAAAAGAAGTAGTCCAAGAGGGTGATAAGGTCATAAAAAAATAAATGTGTTTTTTCTTAATTCGGCCGGCTGCAGGGTTAAGAGGCAGGATTTGTTTCTCAGGTGATAAGTCCATTGCCCATAGAAGCGCTATAATAAGCGCTTTATCAAGTAGCAAAGTTGTGATCAGTAATTTTCCCGCCAATCAGGATTGCCTTTCCACGATAGAAGTTTTGCAAAAATTAGGCGTGGATATCTGTTTTCGTAAGAGCAATAATAAAAGATTTCCCGGGTTATTAGTAACAGTGCACGGCAAAGGGCTTAAGAATCTTAAGAGACCCCAAAGCGGCAGGCTTTTTATTGCTGAATCCGGCACGACCTTGCGCCTTGTGTTGGGGGTTTTAGCAGGTTGTAATTTTAGAGCCTCTATTAAGGTAGGCAGGTCTCTTGGCCGCCGGCCAATGCTGCGGGTTAACCTTCCTTTGAGATTAATGGGCGCTAAGATAACCTCAAAAGTAAGAATGAAAGGCGCTAAATCCGAAGAATATGCCCCTCTAACTATTCAAGGGGGAGGGCTTAAATCTATTAATTACAAAATGCCGGTTGCCTCAGCTCAGGTAAAGTCAGCGGTACTTTTGGCAGGGCTTTGCGCAAAAGGAAAAACAGCAGTTATCGAGTCTGTTAAAACGCGTGACCACACCGAGCGTATGCTTAAACTTTTTGGCGCGCCTGTTGAAATTAAGAAAAACAGTGTTTCTGTAGAGGCTCTGGATAAGCTTGTTTCTCCGGGAGCCATTACTATTCCGGGGGATATTTCTTCGGCGAGTTTCTTTATTGTGGCAGCAGCTGTTTTCAGGAATTCATCTTTGATTATCAAAAATGTCAGCCTTAATCCTTCGCGCGTTGGTTTCTTAAGGGTGCTTAAAAGAATGGGCGGTAAGATCAGGATTAAAAAATATAATAACAAATTTTCCCGTTTTGAGCCGGCAGGCGATATCTTTGTAAGCACGAGCCGTTTAAGCGGCGTGAATATATCCGCGAAACAGGTGCCGTCTTTAATTGATGAACTTCCTATATTAATGGTAGCTGCAAGTCTTGCCAAAGGCAAAAGTGTTTTTCACGGGGTAGGGGAGTTGCGCTTCAAAGAAACCGACAGGATAGAGTCTATGCGCAGCAATTTGGCCCGTATGGGCGTAGATATTAAGGTTGTGCCTTCCAAATACGGGGAAGATGTTATTATTAACGCTCCATCAGAGCTTTACGCGGCTATCTTAAGAAGTTTTAATGACCATCGGACTGCCATGAGCCTGATTATTGCCGCCTTAGCAGCCCGGGATGAGAGTATTTTAGATGATGTCAGCTGCATTGATAAGTCTTTTCCGGATTTTCTAAGCACTTTAAAGGCTATTTTAATCTAACTTTTTGTTTGACAGCACTTTGAAACTCTGTTAAAATCCTTGCTATGGCGCAAATCCCTGAGATACTGAAGAAAACAATAAATTATATATTAGGTTTATTCTCTAATGACATGGGGATAGACTTAGGCACCGCCTCTACTTTGGTTTATGTTAAAGGAGAAGGCGTAGTTTTGTGTGAGCCTTCAGTAGTAGCTATAGAGCGCGGGACTTCCCATGTTTTAGCTGTAGGGGATGAAGCAAAGCGCATGTTAGGCCGGACCCCGGGCAATATTATCGCCATTCGCCCTATGAAAGACGGGGTTATTGCGGATTTTGAAATTACCGAAGCGATGCTGCGGTATTTTATTAAGAAGGTGCATCATCGCAGGGTTTTAGTCAGGCCCAGAATTGTTATTGCCATCCCATCGGGCATTACGGAAGTGGAAAAACGCGCGGTTAAGGATTCAGCTGAGCGCGCTGGCGCCAGGGAAGTATTTTTAATTGAAGAGCCTGTGGCCGCGGCTATTGGGGTGGGATTGCCGATTCAGGACCCGATTGGCAATATGATCATAGATATAGGAGGCGGCACAACTGAGATCGCGGTTATTTCTTTGGCGGGGATTGTCTTTGCCCGTTCTATACGCATTGGCGGAGATGAAATGGATCAGGCGGTCATTGAATATCTTAAAAAGACTTACAATTTAATGATCGGCGAGCGTACTGCTGAAGATATAAAAATAAAAATAGGCTCTGCCTATCCTTTAGAAGAGGAAATGAGCCTTGAGGTTAAAGGCAGAGATTTAATCGCGGGCCTGCCTAAAACCGTCACCATTACTTCTGAAGAAATAAGAGAGGCGTTGCAAGAGCCCTTAAGGGCAATCGTGGAATCTGCTAAGATCTCTCTTGAGAGGACTCCTCCGGAATTGTCAGCGGACCTTATTGAGCATGGGATTATGATGGCGGGCGGCGGTTCTCTATTAAGAGGTTTGGATAAATTAATTTCTGAAGAGACAGGCCTGCCGGTGCATGTTGCCGATGACCCTCTTACCGCGGTAGCAAACGGAACAGGCAAAGTGCTTAATGAAATAAAATACCTCAAGAGAGTTACCGTTCCGATAAAGTCTGAGATGCATTCTTAAATGTGTTTAAACCCAGTAAAAATCTAACCCTTACTTTCGTAGTAGCCGGCTTTGCTTTAGTTTGTTCTCTAACCGTTTCCTATCTTAAACCCATTGCTTTAGACATTTCACACCTGCCGTTATCGTTGTTTAATTTTCTTGCCGATGAAACAAAGGCCGCTATTTTCTATCACCGTAATTATAAAAATAATATTAAATTAGAAGAAGAGAACGGGCTTCTGAAGCAGATGTTAAATAAGATAGATGAAATAGACGCGGAAAATTCCCGCTTAAGAGAGCTTCTTTCCCTGAAAGATCAATCTTCATTTAAGGTGCGCGTGGCGGGTGTAATCGCGCATTCCCCGGATAACTGGTCAGCAAGCCTTATTATTAATAAAGGAAAAGCAAGCGGCATCAATAAAGGAATGACGGTTTTGTCTTATAAGGGGCTGTTGGGCAGGGTGGTTGAGACTGGTAATTTTACAAGCAAAGTCCTTCTTATTAGTGATCCTAGTTTAAGTATTTCTGCTTTAGTTATGCGCAGCCGTCAGGAAGGTTTGATCTGTGGCGGGTTAGGAAATTGCTTAAATATGAAGTATCTGCCGCGCGATGCGGACATCCAGGTTTCTGATGTGATAGTTACCTCCGGGCTAACCTCAGGCTGCCCTAAAGGTTTAATGATTGGCACGGTAACTTATGTAGGCGAGGAATTCTCAGGCTTAAGTAAATACGCAATTGTCAAACCCTTTTCAGATTTAGCAAACACAGAGGAAGTAATGGTGGTTGCGCAATGAGCAGTATTTTTATAGCGGGGCTTATATTATTAACCGCGTATTTTCAGGCCGGCATTATAAACGATATGCGGTTATTATATCTTAAGCCGGATCTTTTGTTTTTGATTAACGCGTTGTTTAGTTTATTGTTTTGTTATAATATCGCGAGGGTTTTAATTATCGGCCTGTTTTGCGGTTTGGCTAAGGATATTTTTATCTCGGGTTCGGTTGGGTTAAATTGTATTTTATTTCCGGTATTCAGCCTTTTATTTTCTTTTGTTGCCAGAAAAATAGAAATAGAAAATATCTTTGTAAAGATTTCTGTGGTGGCGGCAGGTTTTTTGTTTTATTCATTGATTATCCACGGGCTGATGCTGACAAACGGCTTAAGCGTATCTTGGGGTGTATTCTTAAGGATATTGGCCGTTGGTGTTATTTTTTCCGCAGCAGGTTCTTATATCCTTTGGGAATATATAATTAATCCATCCATAAAATGACTTATCCGAACAGGACAAAACTTGTAATATCGGTTTTTATCGCCAGCTTTGTTGTTTTGGGCTTTGGGGTTTTTAATCTTGCAATAATCCAGGGGGCCAAATTCAGCTTGCTCAGCCAAAAGAACTGCATCCGGGTTCTGCCTCAAGAAGGCGCAAGAGGAAGGATCTTGGACCGTAACGGAAATCCTATTGCGGACAATTACCTGGCTTTTGATGTGATGGTTTCAGGGCAAAATAAAGATGAACTTGAAAGGGCGTTAAGGAAAATCGCCTTTGTATTAGAGCAGGATGAGCAGAAGCTTAGGAAGAGATTCAGGTCGCGTTATATCTCTGAATCGCTGCCAGTTGTTTTGGATACGATTTCTGATAACAAAAAGCTTATCGCCCTTGAGCAGGCTAAATTTGATTCACCCGGAATTATCATACAGCCGCATCCATTACGCTATTATCCGTATGGCAATCTGGCATGCCATGTGTTAGGGTATCTAAGCCAAATAGACCAGTGGCGGCTTTATAAATTATCCGATTACGGTTATAAGCCGGCAGATATTGTGGGATTTGGCGGGGCAGAAGAAAAATATGATTATATTTTACGCCAAGGCGATGGGGCGATATCCGCGGAAGTAGATCATGTCGGAAAATTAGTCAGAGTAATAGGATATAAGCCTGCTGTTAATGGTGGCGATGTGGGCCTAACCTTAGATATTAAGATCCAGCAAATCGTCCAACAGGCGATGCAAAACCAAAAAGGCGCGGTTATTATTATGCAGCCTGATACAGGGGAAATCCTGGCGTTAGCAAGTTTCCCGGATTTTGACCCGGGTATTTTTATCAAAGGCTCTTCTTCTATTGAAGAGGTTTTAAACGACAAGCATTCGCCTTTTTTGAATCGCGCGATAAGCGCTTCGTATGCGCCTGGTTCTATATTTAAGTTAATTGTGGCTGTTGCGGGCCTGGAAAAAAAGAAAATAAATCTCGGGACTTCTTTTATTTGCCCTGGATTTCTAACAATAGGCAGGCGGCAGTTTAAGTGCTGGGATACGCATAACCGTCAAGATTTAATACAGGCCATAGCCGGTTCCTGCGATGTATTTTTTTATCATACAGGCTTAGCCTTGGGCCCGCAACTAATAACAGATTATTCTCTGAGATTTGGTTTGGCAAAAACCACAGGGATAGATCTTCCATATGAGGTATCCGGGTTTGTGCCATCAGTAGCCTGGAAGAAATCAAGCCGGGATCAAAAATGGTATGATGGGGATACGGCCAATTTTTCTATTGGCCAGGGTGATTTATTGACCACGCCTATACAAATACTAAGAGTTACTGCCTGTTTTGCTAATGGTGGTTTTTTGGTTGTTCCGCATGTTACTAAATATGCCGCTGGATATAACGCAGGGGGGCATTCTGGCAAGAAAATAAAAGTTATTTCCAAGCAAGAGATAGTTAATTACATAAGTGATGGCATGCGTAAGGCCGTATCAGATCCAGCTGGTACAGCCAGTATTTTGGCGGATTTGCCAGTTAAGGTATCAGGCAAAACAGGTTCCGCGCAGGTAACTGGATCTTTTGCGCACGGATGGTTTGCCGGTTTTTTCCCATCTGATCGCCCTAAATTTGCTGTTTGTGTTTTCTTGGAAAACGGCAAGGCAGGCTATTATGCCTGCTTAATAGCGAAAGAAATTATTACGCGCATGTTTGAGGAAGGGCTTATATGAAAAGCAGACTCTCAATTCTTTTTATTGCTATTTTGATAACCGCTTGCGGAGTGCTTTCTATATACAGCAGCACTTATCAAAAAGAGGCAGAAAGTTGGCAGTTTATTTATCAACGTCAAATACTCTGGGTTTTCTTAGGGGTGTTATTATTCTGGGTAATATCCAGCATTAATTACCGGAATCTTTGGGGTGTTTCTTATCTTTTCTATTTTGCTATATTTATTATTCTTCTATTAGTTTTGGCGTTAGGCAGTGTTCGGCTTGGCGCGCAAAGATGGTTAAGGATCGGAATTTTCAGTTTCCAGCCTTCGGAATTCGCCAAGATTATAATGGTTATGTCTATCGCGCGATATTTTACTCAAAGCAAGATGGATACCACATGGGGCGCGTATAAATACGGGATCCTGCGAGCTTTTATCCTGCCATTTTTTTTAGTGATGATCCCCGCTGTAATTATTATCAAACAGCCGGATTTGGGCACAGGATTATTAGTAATATTTGTTTTTTTGGCAGTAAGTTTTATGGCCGGGGTAAAAATCCGTTACTATGCAGGGCTGTTCTTATTATCTTTGCTTTGCGCGCCTATTTTATGGCAGATGCTTAAGGATTATCAGAAGAATAGGATCCTTGTTTTTCTGAATCCCAACATTGATCCCTTGGGCGCCGGCTATACAGTGATACAATCTAAGATAGCCATTGGCTCAGGAGGATTTTTGGGAAAAGGATGGCTTGCCGGCACGCAAAGCCAGCTGCATTTCTTGCCCGAAGCGCATACAGATTTTATTTTTGCCACTTTCTCTGAAGAATGGGGGCTTGTGGGGGTATTGGTTTTATTGTTCCTGTATTCATTAATACTAAAAAAGGGCATACGCATCGCTTTATCTACAAGTGATTATTTCGGTAAGCTTCTTGCTTTTGGGGTTACCTTTATGTTAGGCTTGCAGGTATTGATTAATATCGCCATGAATATAGGGCTTGTCCCTGTGGTGGGAGTGCCGTTGCCATTAATGAGTTACGGGGGTTCCTCAATCTTGGTGACATTTATATCTTTGGGAATACTGGCCAATATTGAGAAGACCAGGACAGTGTTTTAAGAAAGCTAAAAATTCAAAGCGCAAAGCGTAAAACTATAGCGTAAAATTGAAAACTTTTAAATTTTTAATTATGATTTTGCATTTTTCGCTTTAAGCTTTACACTACTACTATGACTGAAGATTATTTATTACAGGTAAGAAAGCCGGCGCGTTATACCGGGGGAGAATGGAATGTTTCCTCAAAGAAATTTGAGGATAACAAGGTAAACTTTGCTTTATGTTTCCCGGATTTGTATGAAGTTGGGATGAGTAATTTAGGTATCAGGATAATTTATGGCTTGTTAAATCAGCTGGATGGGGTTTGCTGCCAAAGGTTTTTTGCCCCTGCTGCGGATATGGAGCAAATTTTGCGCGCGAATAACCTCTTGTTTTCTTCTCTTGAAGAAGCCCGGCCGCTTAAAGATTTTGATTTCGCGGGGTTTTCTTTAGGATATGAATTGGGTTATGTGAATGTGCTGGGCATGCTTGATTTAGGCAATATCCCTTTGAGATCTGTAGAGCGCAATAAAGATTTTCCCCTTGTCATCGCAGGGGGTGTTTGTTGTTTTAACCCTGAACCGATGCGTGATTTCTTTGATCTTTTTCTTATTGGGGAAGCTGAAGAGGCCCTCCCGGAGATAGTGGGGCTTTATGCAAGGCTCAAAGATGATTATAAATCAGGCAGTCTGCTTAAAGAAGAATTGCTTAAAGAGTTTTCCCATATAGAAGGCGTTTATGTGCCTTCTTTGCCGGCCAAGAAGATAAAAAAGCGTTTTATCAAGGATCTGGACAGTAGCTTTTTCCCTGTGAAGTGGCTTGTGCCTTATATCGAGATTATCCATGACCGCATGATGCTTGAGGTAATGCGCGGCTGCCCTTATAAGTGCCGTTTCTGCCAGGCCAATAGAATTTATCATCCTTTGCGTTTTAGAAGCAAAGACAAACTTATCTCTACGGCGCAGGAAATATATTCTTCTACCGGGTATGAGGATATTTCTTTGGCCGGGCTTTGCGTCAGCGACTATCCGCGGGTAGATTTATTACTCAAAGATTTATTCGCTTGTTTTAGCCAAAAGGCAGTAAGCGTGTCGCTTCCTTCCATAAAACCCAAAGACTTAACCGGCGATATCGCGGGAATTCTTTCTAAGGTGAAAAAGACCGGGCTTACTTTTGCCCCTGAAGCAGGCAGCCAAAGGCTGCGCCGGGTGCTGAATAAAGAATTTGATGAGGATGTTTTCTTTGATGCCATGGAAAAAGCGTATTCGGCAGGTTATCAGAGGGTAAAATTATATTTTATGTCAGGGGTGCCTTCTGAAACGCAAGAGGATTTAGAGGGCATAATTGATTTTTCGGTAAAGGTTTCTGAATTAAGAAGAAAAATCGGTTTGCCCCGGGCGCAGATAAATATAAGCGTTAATACGATGATCCCCAAGCCGCATACCTGTTTTCAGTGGCAGGCTATGGATAACATAGAGGCGATGTTTGCTAAGCAAAAGATCCTAAGAGATAAAGCCTCTAAGCACAAAAGTTTAAGGCTTAATTTTCATGATCCGCATATGAGTTTCATTGAGGCGGTATTCTCCAGAGGCGATAGGCGTTTAGGCGGGGTCATTGAACATGTCTTTAGCCAGGGCGGGCGTTTTCAGGCCTGGGACGACCAGTTTAATTTTAAGCTTTGGCAGGATGCTTTTATTAGCTCTGGAATCAACCCGCAAGACTACCTGTTGGCAGGCAAAATAGAAGATAGGCTGCCTTGGGATTTCATTGATACAGGCATTCCTAAGGAATCTTTGGCACAGGAATGCGCCAATTTCTAAAATATATTGCAATATAATAAGATACAAGGTATAATAATTAACATGTTAAAAAGGACTTTTTATGAATAAACAGATAAATGTCCTTTTAAGTCCGGGCAATCTTAAATACAAGCTGAGGATGGTCTTTTATCTTATGCTTGTATTGCCTTTTTTGGTGTTAGGTTATGTTATTATGAATTATTTTCTTCCTAGCACCAATTTAACGGTAAGTCCACAGATTATGTGGGTATTGACAATAAGTGTTATTGTAGCTGTTACGGGGTTTTTTATCATTAAAGAGGTCTTTGACAGAGTTTCTTCAATAAGCGCTCAAGCCCGGATTATCGCCAAGGGGGATTTTCAGCATATCGTTAAGACCAGCAAAGGTGATGAAGTAGGATACCTGGGGGATGCTTTAAATCAGCTTACTTCTAAGATCCGCAGCAATATGGATGAGCTTAAGGGATATAGCGAAAGAACTACCAAGATAAATCTGGAAATACAGAAAAGAGTGCTTGTGCTTTCCAGCCTTCTTCAGATAAGTTCGCTTGTTTCGCAAGGTTTAAAGCTTGAAGAGATATTGCTTCTTTCGGTGCAGAAAGCCCGCACCTTGGCAAACTCTGATGTTGCTTTTATTTTGTCGCGTGAGTCCGACAATGGTGATTTTTTCATGAAGGCTGTTGATGGAGCTAATGCCCAGTATCTTTCTAAGGTAAAAGTAATCAAGGGCGATGATATTTTTCCGAAAATCTCCAATTTAACAAGGCCGCTTACAGTAGATAAAGCCAATTATATCCAGGAAAAAGACCGCGAACTTATTTATGAAAGATTTAGGCTGAAGAATTTTTTAAGCCTGCCGATTTTTGTCAGAGGTTCGTTAAGCAGTATTCTTGTAATTGGAAATAACAGGGAAGATTTTTGTTATCATGAAGAAGATGTGGAATTACTGGATATTTTTGCCAAGCAGCTTTCTATCGCGGTTGAAAATGATATGCTTTCCGGTTGGGTGGATGAGCTTGAGATTAAAGACAACCTTACCGGCTTGTATAATGAAAGTTTTATTAAAAGCCGTCTTCAAGAAGAAATCAAAAGGGCTATTGTTTATCAGAAACCGTGTTCTTTAGTTATATTTAATATAGATAATTTTCAGAATTATAGCCATAAATTAGGGGCTTTGCAGACGGAAGCGGCTTTGAAGAAAACAGCCAACATAATCCGGGATTTTATTTCAGAGTCTGACCGCGCGGCGCGCACAGGCGATAACGAATTCGCTGTAGTGCTTCAAGATAAGAATAAGCGCGCTTCCATACGCATGGCTGAAGAAGTAAGAAAGAAGGTAGAAGTTTCCTTAGGTAATCCCCAAGCGCAAGATATGCATCTGACTATAAGCGGGGCGGTAAGCGAAAACCCCATTGACGGAGTAAGCTCGGATGAGCTTTTCTTAAAGGCAAGGGAATCTTTAAAAATGGCCAAGGCCCAAGGGGGAAATAGGATTTCTATTTAGATTATGCCGATAAAAAGAATAATTAATAAGCAATTAGGTGAATTGTTGGTGGACCGCGGGCTTGTATCCGCAGACCAGCTTGATAAGGCGTTGAACTGCCAGAAAGAAAGAGGCGGCCTTATCGGAGAGATCATGGTGGAGCTGGGGTTTGCCAAGGAAGAAGATATCGCCCAATCCTTAACCGCGCAGTATGGTTTTCCGTATTTGCCGCTTGGTAATTATGAAATAAGCTCTGATGTAGCCAATATTGTTCCGTGCCGGGTTGCCAAGCAATACGTGCTTATCCCGATAGACAAAATAGGCAATAATTTGACCTTAGCCATGTCTAATCCTTTGAATGTCCACGCTATCGAGGATGTGGAAATGCTGACCGGATGCAATATCCAGACCTTTGTTTCTACTTCTTCAGATATAAAACAGGCCATTTCCAAATATTACAGTGAATAAATAACTTTGAAAAGTATGACGCTAAAAAGCCGATGCTTTCCTTAAAGGACCGTCTTAAAGAAGTGTTGGTTAATAGTAAGCTTTTGTCTTCCGAGCAATTGGATAAGGCTATTGCTATCCAGAAGGAAAAGGCAGGCCGCTTAAGCGATATTGTTGTCTCTTTAGGTTTTATCAAGGAACAGGATTTGGTTTCTATCCTAAGCCAGGGGTTGGGCCTGCCGCTTATTGATTTAAAACGTTTTAAGATCGATCCCGCTACAGCTAGAATAATCCCCGTAGAAATCGCCCGTCATTATCAGATCATAGCCGTTTCTAAAATAGGCCAGACTATTACTTTGGCTATGGTTGATCCTTTGAATATTTTTGCTATTGACCATGTAAAATCCCTGACCGGGTATAATATTAATCCTATTATTTCCGGGATGCAGGATATTATTGCCGCTATAGAGCTGTATTATCCCAATGTTACAAAAGACGAGATGGAGGATTTGGTCAAGGAGATAAATGTCCCCGGGATTGAACTTATTAAAGAGGAGAAAGAAAACCAACCCAGCGAACAGGAGTTAACCCGGGTCAGCCGCGAAGTGCCGGTTATAAGAGTAACCAATCTTATCCTTGAAGACGCTGTTAAGAAGAAATCTTCAGATATTTTGATCGAGCCTTGGGACAAGAAAATGCGCGTCCGTTTTCGTATTGACGGTGTTCTTCAGGAACAACAGTCGCCCCCGGCTAACATGCATGCTTCCATAGTCTCACGCGTTAAGGTCATGTCAGATCTTAATATCGCTGAGCACCGCCTGCCGCAGGATGGACGTTTTAAGGCGCGCATATCAGGAAGAGAAATAGATTTTCGTGTTTCCATTATTCCTTCAAGCTTTGGCGAGAAAGTGGCATTGCGTATCCTTGATAAATCCCAAGCCAACTTGGATTTAGCAAAATTGGGATTTTCTGATAATAATGTTACTAAGATCCAACAAGCTTCAAAGATGCCGCATGGAATGTTTTTGGTCACCGGGCCCACGGGAAGCGGAAAAACTACCACTCTTTATTCCATACTTAAATTTGTGGATGATCCGCATAAAAACATTGTTACTGTTGAGGATCCGGTTGAGTTTCAGCTCGATGGGATAAATCAGGTGACCATTAAGCCCGACATTGGCCTTACTTTCGCCAGTTCCCTGCGCGCAATCCTCAGGCAAGACCCTAACATTATCATGATCGGCGAGATCCGTGATTATGAGACAGTGGACATCGCCATAAAAAGCGCCTTGACCGGGCACTTGGTTATTTCTACTTTGCATACTACTACTGCGGCTGGATCAATTGTGCGCCTGATCAATATGGGAGTAGAGCCATTCTTGATTAATTCGGCGGTGGTGGGTATTGTGGCGCAAAGGTTGGTGCGTAAGATCTGTTCCAACTGTAAAGAAAAATATACATTAAGCCCGGAAATAGCAGAGGCATTAAAATTAGATAAAAGTAAAAGTGAATTTTACCGCCCCAAGAAATGTCCGTTATGTTTTAATACTGGTTATAGCGGCAGAGTTGCTATCGCGGAAGTCATTATCTTAAGCGTTAAAATACGGGATATGATCCTTTCTCATGCTCAAGAATATCAGATTAAAGATCAAGCCAGGAAAGAGGGGATGAGGACTTTACGCGAAGAAGGCATAGACTCAGCCCTAAGAGGGCTTACTACTATTGAAGAGGTTGTCAGGGTTACCGTAGCTGACGAATAATAAAATGCCCACGCTGAAAGATAATATTATCAATATTTTACTTACCAACAAGCTTTTAAGCCAAGAGCAATTGGATAAGGCCTTGGCTATTCAGAAAACAAAACAGGCTTCTTTGCGTAAAGTCTTAATCGACGAGGGATTTATTTCAGAAGAGGATCTATTGGCGGTTTTTTCACAGCACCTTTATGTGCCTACGCTTCATTTAGCTAAATATAAATTTGACCCTAATATTGTACAGTTGATACCTGAACATATGGCCAGGCAGTCTTTGATTGTCCCATTGTCGCGCATAGGCAATACCCTGACCGTGGCCATTGCCGATCCGTTAAATGTTTTTGCCTTGGATGATTTAAAATCATGCACTGGTTGTGATATTGATATAGTCTTAAGCCCCAGAGAAGAAATTGTCCACGCCATCGACGCTCATTATGCCCCTAAGCCCGCCAGTTTCCAGAATATCTTTAATGAAACTGTTGGCGAAGCCATGTCGCAAGACGCCAAAGACTCAGTAGAGATGATCGGAAGCGAGCAGATAGAATTATCAAGCGCGGTTAAAGACAGCCAGAAGCCGCCGATTGTCAAAATGGTGGATTTAATGCTCAGCGAAGCATTGCGCCGCAGGGCTTCAGACATTCATTTAGAGCCGGAATACGATTGCTTGAGAGTGCGTTACCGCATAGACGGGTCTTTATTGGAGGCGTTTAAAATCCCTCGGAATAACCAGAACGCGGTCTTGGCGCGGCTTAAGATTATATCGAATCTTGATATTACCGAAAGCCGTATCCCTCAAGATGGCAGGTTCAAGGTGCGTTTTGAAAACAGGGAAGTAGATTTTCGTGTTTCAAGCCTGCCTACTACTTTCGGGCAAAAATTTGTTTTGCGCGCGCTTGATAAGACCAATCTTTCCATAGGTTTGGATAAGCTTGGATTCTCAGAGAGGCCGACCCAGGTTTTTAAGCAAGCCATTGCCAAGCCTTTTGGCATGATCTTAGTTACCGGCCCCACGGGTTCAGGAAAATCCACGACTTTATATTCCGTTTTAAACCAGTTAAATACCCCTGAGAAAAATATTGTAACAGTTGAGGATCCCGTAGAGTATCAGATTGAAGGCATCACGCAGGTGCAGGTCAGGCATGAGATTAAACTTGATTTTGCTTCGGGATTGCGCGCGATATTAAGGCAGAGCCCGGATGTAATCATGATCGGGGAGATCCGCGATTTTGAAACCGCGGATATTGCCATTAAGGCCGCTCTTACAGGACAGCTTGTTTTATCAACGCTGCATACAAACGATGCGATATCAAGCATAAGCCGCCTTTTGGATATGGGGGTTGAGCCGTTTTTAGTCTCATCAAGCCTGGTGATGTTGTGCGCTCAGAGACTGTGCAGAAAACTGTGTCTTAAGTGCCGCAAACAGATAGATGTGCCCAAAGATGTTTTGCGCAACTTAGGCCTTGATGAAAGAATGCCGGTGTATAATTCCTATGGGTGTAAGTATTGTAATGACACGGGTTTTTATGGTAGAATAGCAATCCTGGAGACTTCTCTTATTGATGATAAGATAAGAGAGATGATTACCAAAAAGCGCTCTATTGATGAAATCAAAGATTATTGCATAAAAAATTGTGGGATGCTTACCCTCCGAGATGATGCTTTTATAAAAGTAAGAGACGGGGTTACTTCTTTGGAAGAGGCGGTCAGGATCACTACTGAGGAATAGGATACAAAAAATGAAGATATTAGTAGTAGGTGTTGATAATAACGATTCCTTGATGGCGCGGCTTAAAGAAAAACAGAAAGATCAGGAAGGCTGGATGGTTTATCTTGAAAGCGATATCGGACTGGCTTTGGAAAAATTCAAAGATAACGCTTTTGATGTGGTGATTGTCAATGAGGATATTCCTGTTTTTGATTGGTTTTTAAAAGAGATAAGGAAGAATGATCCGGATTGCTGTATTTTAGTTTTTAGCCAGAACCCGGTCAATTTTACCCAGGATGATCTGCAGGCATTAGGGGTATTTGATTGTATAGAGAATCCCATAGATTATAAGAAAGCCTCTTTTTCCATTGAGAGGGCTTTTGTATTACATTCCATGCTTGTTTCACACAGGAAGTCCATGCATAATCTTCAGGAACAAAATAATTCTTTGCAAAAACAAAATGCGCTTTTAGCCAGCAGAATAGAAGATTCGGCGCGGAATTTGACTCATCTTTATGAGGATTTGCGCGCAACATATTTGCGCACGATAAAAGTCCTGGCACAGGTAATAGACGCTCGTGATCATTATACGCACAGCCACTCCCAGCTTGTTTCCAAATACGCGGTTAGCATCGCCGAAGAAATGCAATTGCCGGCCAGGGAAATAGAAATGATAAGAGAGGCATGCGAGCTGCATGATTTAGGAAAAGTGGGCATTCAGGATAGTATTTTAATTAAGCCTTCGGAATTAACACCCGAAGAATGGCAGGAAATGCGCCGTCATCCATCAACCGCCGCGCAGATCTTAGAGCCGCTTACTTTCTTGAAAGAAGTTATTGAGCTTATCCGCCAACACCATGAACATTATGACGGGTCTGGCTATCCGAAGGGGCTTAAGAGGGAAGAGATTTGTTTGGGCTCAAGGATCATTAATCTGGCGGACTCCTACGAGGCTATGCGTTCGCCGCGTTCGTACCGTAAGGTTCCTCTGACAAAAGAAGAAGCTGTTTCAGAAATAAAAAATAACAGCGGTATTCAATTCGATCCTCAGGTAGTAAGCGCATTTCTGAATATTGTGGAGAATTTGGAATAAATCAAGGAGGAATATATAAATGTTGTCCTTTAATTATATTGCCAAAGGCAAAAGCGGGCAGACCATTAAGGGAATAGTTGAGGCCAAGAGCGAGACCGAAGCAAGCGAAATCCTGCATAAGCAGGAGTTGTTTGTTATAGCTATTGAACAGTCCAAGGTAGCTGTTTCTGTGCGCAAGAAAACAGGAAAGGTCGGCATAGATGATATTGTTATATTTTCTCGGCAATTAGCCACCATGATTGACGCAGGTATTCCACTGGTGCAGTCTTTAAATATATTGGCAGAACAAATCGAACAGCCAGTCTTAAGAAATGTTGTTTCCAGCGTGCAGCAGGATATAGAGGGCGGGATGAGTTTTTGCGATGCCTTGGCAAAACACCCTAATATATTTTCTGATCTTTTCGTCAGTATGGCCAAGGCAGGAGAAACTTCCGGTATGTTGGATCAGGTTTTGGATAGATTAGCTTCTTACCTTGAGAAGGCAGCTTCTTTAAGCCGAAAGGTGCGCTCCAGTATGATTTATCCGGTTGTAGTTTTAATAGTTGCCTTTGCGATTACTTCCTTGTTATTAATAAAGGTAGTGCCTACCTTTAAGGGTATATTTGACAGCCTTGGCGGAACATTGCCGCTACCAACAAGGATATTGGTGGGGATAAGCGATATTTTCAAGAAATGGTTCCCTATTGTTATAGGAGGGTTTTTTGTTGCCGGGTTTATTTTTAAACGTTATGCCGCCACTGTCCGCGGTAGATATAATATTGATTATCAAAAATTAAGGCTGCCGGTAGCGGGTGAGCTTTTTCGCAAAGTAGGAGTGGCCAAATTTTCGCGCACCTTCGCCACCTTAATGAAAAGCGGCGTTCCGGTTCTGAATGCTTTAGATATAGTAGCGTCAACTTCCGGAAATAAGGTCATAGAAGAAACTATCCTTAATTGCCGCAACGCGGTGCGCGAGGGAGAGCCGATATATAAGCCTTTGTCTAAAAGTAAGATTTTTCCTGCGATGGTCTGCCGCATGATAAGCGTAGGAGAGCAAACAGGGCAGTTGGAAAAGATGCTTTCTAAGATCGCTGATTTTTATGATGAGCAGGTTGATGTTGCGGTATCAGGGCTTACAAGCATGATAGAGCCTTTAGTCATTGTATTCTTAGGCGGGATTATAGGAGGCATAGTAGTGGCTTTGTTTATGCCGATATTCCAGCTTACGGAGATGATAAACAGGTAAGAAAAAAATAAAAAAAATTTCTTGACAATTAAAGCATGTTCTGTTATATTTACTTACCCTGCAAGATGTATATTTAAAATCTTCACGGGTCAAATATATCGTGAGAATAAATAAAAGCGATATTGACAAAATCATCTGAAATTTAATTTTAACTTAAGTTAAGGCGTAAAATCAAGCGCCCTGTAACTTACGGGGCGTTTTTTTGTTGCGCAGAATGCGCGACACCGGGCAATCCAGCCCACTAGGGCGTACTTGGCAATCATTTATGCCAAGGTGATTTATGCCCGGGTGTTATAAGCTGATACGCGGCACACTTGCCATCAAATAAGGCAAGGTGTGCGAGAAGCACTAAGCGGCGCATAAATAGATGTGTATCTATCGTTCTTTCTAAATTATAGCCAAGCGGAAAAGGAAACAAAACAAAAAGTAGTTTTAGAGCCATTATACTTTCTCTTACGAGATTCACCGTAGGTGAACTTGCCTACGGCAAGATTTTATTCGGAGAGTTTGATCCTGGCTCAGAGTGAACGCTGGCGGCGTAGATTAGGCATGCAAGTCGAGCGATGCTTTGATTGGAGAGGTTGAAACCGTAAGGTGGATGCCAATTCGGTTGAAGACATAGCGGCAGACGGGTGAGGAACACGTGAGTAATTTGCCTCTAAAACAGGGATAGCTTCGCGAAAGCGCAAGGTAATACCAGATGTGTTTATACTGACATATGTCGGTATATGTAAAGGTGGCCCGCAAGGGTTGTCGTTTAGAGATAAGCTCGCGTTTTATCAGCTAGTTGGTAGGGTAATGGCCTACCAAGGCTAAGACGAATAGGTGGCCTGAGAGGGTGGTCACCCACACGGGGACTGAGACACTGCCCCGACTCCTACGGGAGGCTGCAGTCGAGGATATTTAGCAATGGACGAAAGTCTGACTATGTGACGCCGCGTGAGGGATGAAGGTTTTCGGATCGTAAACCTCTTTCGATAGGGAAGAAACCTGCAATTAATAATTGCAGCTGACGGTACCTAGAGAAGAAGCCACGGCTAACTCCGTGCCAGCAGCCGCGGTAATACGGGGGTGGCAAGCGTTACTCGGATTTATTGGGTGTAAAGGGCAGGTAGGCGTTCTGCTAAGTTAGAAGTGAAATCCTAAGGCTTAACCTTAGAACTGCTTCTAAAACTGACAGAATTGAGGCCAAAAGAGGAGAGTGGAATTCCCGGTGTAAGGGTGAAATCTGTAGAGATCGGGAGGAACACCAGTGGCGAAAGCGACTCTCTGGTTTGGTCCTGACGCTCAGCTGCGAAAGCTAGGGGAGCAAACAGGATTAGATACCCTGGTAGTCCTAGCCGTAAACGATGAGCACTAGGTGTTGGGGGTAACCCCTTCAGCGCCGTAAGATAACTCGTTAAGTGCTCCACCTGGGGACTACGACCGCAAGGTTAAAACTCAAAGGAATTGACGGGGGCCCGCACAAGCGGTG
>JALOQK010000007.1 GCA_025453395.1 Candidatus Omnitrophota bacterium | reverse complement strand
GGGTATAAGACTCCCAGGCAGGTAGCTAGCGAATACTTACAAAGTAACGGCTTTGATCAGGGATTTAAATTTTGTCGCAATTAGAGTTGCAATTCGCCATACCAGCATAATATTAATTTTTCTATTGCAATAGTTTCTCGGCGTGCTAAAATTTATAATAAAGCTAGGGGATTTGCCATGTCTGATTTTAATTCCGGTAGCGACAATATGATCTCTAATATCAACCAGCTGGTGGACGAGATTAAGAAGAGGGAGCACTGGATTGAATCCATTCAGAAAGAATTCAATAACGCCCAGATGTATCTGGGTGAAGAAAAGATCAGGCGTCAGAAGATAGAAAGAGAATTAGAGGATAAAAACAACCTCTGCCAGCGCTTGAGTGAAGATTTAAAAAACCTGCAATACCACTACAATCAAAGCCAATGGTTTTTGGGAGAATCAAGGTCGCTTAACCAGCATCTGGAACAAGCCCTGTCTTGCGCCGAACAAAGGTGCCAGGAACTAAATATTAAAATAGAATATCTTAAGAAAGAGCTTGCCGATGCCCAGTGGTTTCTGGGCGAGGAAAGAGCAAAGAATAAAAGCTCGGAGTAGGGCTTATGTATCCACCGGATCATGAACGCCGGAATTTTTTGCGCGTGCAGGGTCGGTTTATTGTTTCTTACCGGCCGGTGGAGACTTCTGACAAGATAGATGTATCGCAAACCCATAACTTAAGCCGGGGCGGGATATGTTTTACCACCAACCGGAAGTTTTTCCCCAAAGAAAAGCTGCAAATGGAGGTCAGGCTTCCTAACCGGCCGGAACCGGTGACTGTTTTTGCCCAGGTTGTGGATTCGCAGGAAATTATTCAGGGCATGGTCTATAATACGCACGCCAAATTCCTTTTTTTAAAATCCGAAGACGAAGAGGTTATAAAAAAGCTAGTGGAGTTTATTTCCCGGCGCTCCAATCTTTCTTGACGAAAATCCTTTCCTAAAGTAGAATAAACGCGTTATTATATCTTATATCCCGTGAATGAGTTGTGGGTTGTGAGTTGTGGGTTGGGAGTGGGGATGAGTTATGAGGAATAATAGATTTTTCCTCACCCGCATTCTAACCCTAAACCCAGTACTCATCCTAATTTCTCATTCTCTTAAAGCTTATGGTTTTTTAAATTAACAAAGAATATATTATGCGAGGGTGGCGGAATGGCAGACGCGGCAGTTTGAGGGGCTGTTGACCGCAAGGTTGTGAGGGTTCAACTCCCTCCCCTCGCACTAATAAATTATAGAGGGCGAAAGATGTTTGTCTTGTCTAATTTCTTGGTCGCGATAGCTAAAATGGTTGAAATTATTTTAACCGCGCTTTATTGGCTGATTTTAATCCGCGCTTTAATAAGCTGGGTAAACCCCGATCCTTTTAACCCGATTGTGCAGTTTCTGCAAGCAGTAACTGAACCAATTTTGGCTCCGATCCGGCGCATCCTGCCTTTTGGGATGCAAATGGGGATTGATATTTCTCCGGTAATCGCCTTCTTGGCGATTATTTTCTTGAAGACGTTTCTGGTGGGAACGATCCTGGAGCTGGCCGCCCGCATGCAATAAATCTATTCTTTATATTCGCGCTTATCTTTAACGTAATTACTTTTACCTTGGCTTTTGGCAAAAGATTTTAATTCCGCCCCGATCTCTCCTATTTGCGCCACATGGTCTATTCTATGGGTTTGATTAGTGACCACTCCGATGGATATGGATAAAAGAGAAAATTTTTGCTCTACCCCGTGACGGTCTTTGGATATGATATAGCCATGCCGGCGGTCGGTCTCGTTATAAAATAGAGGCACCTTTTTATCAAAATCCTGGATTATTTTATTGCAGACAGTATCAATTTTGTCGGCGGTTGTGACAAAGACAAAATCATCTCCTCCGATGTGGCCGATAAAGTCATCTGTGTTGCCCAGCACCTGACGGGTATTAACAATGATCCTGGCTGTTTCGCGGATGACATCATCGCCATGCTCAAACCCGTATTTATCGTTATAGGCCTTGAATTTATCCAGATCAATATAACACACAGCGAAGATGGCGTGGCTTTCCATGCGCCGGGACAACTCATTTAAGATGGAAACATTTCCCGGAAGGCGAGTTAAAGGATTCGCCTCTAGGTCTCTGGCAGTGCGCCGGATAATCATGCGGATGCGCGCCAAAAGTTCTTTGGGCTCAAACGGTTTGACGATATAGTCGTCGGCTCCGGCGTCAATTCCGTTTATCTTGTCGCTTATATCGCCTTTTCCGGTGACCATGATAATCGGAGTGTGATTTAAGAGGATATCTGTTTTTATCCTGCGGCATACTTCTCTGCCGTCTATTTTGGGTATTTTATAATCCAGAAGCACCAGATCCAATGGTTTTGTCTGGATGATTTTCAGGGCCTCTTCTCCGTCGCAGGCCTCAATGACCTGATAATTTTCTTCGGAGAGGGTTATTTTTAAGATGTCGCGGATATCCGGGTCGTCGTCAACGATGAGAATTCTCGTGGGCATGCCTTTTTATCTCCTTATATTTTTTAAGCTTTAGGCAGAACGAAACTGAATGTTGCTCCGCCTCCGGGATTATCCTGCACCCAGATATGGCCTTGATGGGCCTCTATAATTTTCTTTACTAAAGATAACCCCAGGCCGGTTCCTTTAACGGTTTGATTGATCAAATTATCTACGCGGTAGAATTCATCAAAAATAGCCTCTTTGGCATCATCGGGAATGCCGCAGCCGTTATCCGATATATCAATCTGCACCGATTCATGGGACGCAAGGCGGCTTTTTACGGTAATTTTTCCTGCGATGGGAGTAAATTTTAAGGCGTTACTTATCAGGTTAATGAATACGCGGTTTAGCTGTTGGGCATCAGCCAGGACCATATCCGCGTTATCCGCCGTTTCAAAAGAATATTGGATCTGTTTTTCTTTTAATTGTATCGCCAATAGATCAAAGACTGCCGGCAGAGCTTCCTTCAAGTTTTGTGATGTGCGGTTCATGGTAATTTTACCGGATTCAATGCGGGCTATATCCAACAGGTCATTGACCATGTAGGTTAATTCGTCGCTGTGCCGGTTTATTTTATCTAAGCGTAAACGGATCTCTTCAGGCACCGCCCCCAATTTTCCTGCCAACAGTATTGAGGCGTAACCTTTTATGGAGGTAAGAGGCGTTCTTAATTCATGCGAGACTGCCGAAATGAAATCACTTTTTCTTTTGCTTATTACATTAAGCTCGTCCAGCGCTTTTTGCAGCGCCCGGGTCCTTTCTTCAACTTTTCTTTCCAGGTCTTGCTGCGCCTTCCAGGTTTTTTCAAAAAGCCGGGCATTTTCAAGCGACTGCCCAAGCTGGGTAGCAAAAATATTCACCATTTCTTCGGTGCCATCGGTAATAGTGGCATCCGGGTTGCGGGTGCCCAAAATAGCCATGCCTCTTTCTCCTTCGCGGGGTAAGATCGGAGCGATGACAAAATCCCGCACCCTAAAGACGTTCTCAAGTTTAGAGCGAAGCTGTGTTTCTTCCGGTATGCCCACCGAAGACAGTGAATGTTTGTTTTGAATAAGTTCATGGTACATCTCTTTTTCTATGTTTACCGCGTTTTTTATTTCATCTAACTCCTGCTGGCTGTATCCGATCCCGAATTTTACGCGGAATAATAGTTCTTTTTCCGACCACAAAAATCCGCAGGCTTTCTCAAAGCCCAAATCTTCAAGGTGTTCCGCGCTTATCATGCGGAAGAGCTGGTTTTCTTCAAGGTTTGTGCTTAAGGTGCGCGAAAGCCTCTGCACAACATAGAGGCCGCCTACCTTTCTGTCCAATTCTTCCTGGGCCTTGTTTAATTCCATATCGGTGCGCACGATAAGTTTGGCCTGTTCGTCCATTTCATCAAGCGACCTCTGCAGGCTTACCACAAATTCCCGGGCGTGTTTTAATTGCTCCATTTTAATGATCAACACCGCGATAAGCGAGAAGACAGTGATTATCGAGCCAATTCCTATTATATTAAGCAGGGATTCGTTCATATTATCCTGTCACCGCCAAGACAGAAATAGTTTGGTTGTGCAGAAGGCTTGTGCCTTGATAATTCAGGCCTTTTAACGGAGCAATTTCTCCGTGAGTGTAAATACCTAAAAGCTGGGCATGTCCGGGTATTCCTTTACGCAATATTTCAATTTCATGCTTAGCGTGCCTGCCCAGTAATATATATCTTGAAATTGAGTTAAACACAAGCACAAATTTTATTTTACCAAGGTCAAGGTTCTGCTGCGCTTCAGCTATTGCCTGGCGCGTGGCGTTTAAACAGGATTCTTTTGTCCCGATCATCAGCCTGACCCAGGATCCCACAGGGATATTTCCTTGAAAAGATAAAGAGCCGTTATTATTCACGCAGGTAATGTTTCTTAGAAGGTATTCCTCATCTAGGTGTATGCCTAGAGGGTATAATATTGAGATGCGCCTCAAGGATTCGTTTATTCCGGAAGAATCTTTCGCGAAATATTCCTTATAGATATTTATTGCCGGCTGGCCGTCTATCTCATAAACTACGTTATCGTCAGATGCGGTTACCTGGCGTGGTTTTCCAAGCGGTTTCCATCCGTGCGCTGCGCCAATGCCAAAATTAATCTTTCCCGCCCAGAGCATGCCGATAATCGCATCTTGGGAATTTTCCATGTTAGAGTAGAGAGAATTTTTCTGGGGCAGAAAAGTGTCTGATAGGTACCCTCCGACCATGGGGAAACTTTTTCCCAGCCTTTTTTGCAACCCGGACATGAAATCTGTCTTTTGGTCAGTGAGGATGATCCCGAAATCCCTGCGGATATTTTGAAATCCGGCGATAAGTTTGTCAGATAGCTCTTCAGCTGCCTGCGAAGGATTTTTTCCTCCCCCGGCTGCCGCGGAAGCGATAGTGAAATTCTCTCCTGTAACCAGGCTTATAAGCATGATGATCAGGCCGTGCTTGAGGATGCCGTAATCACAGATGATGGCTGTCCCGCCGCAGCCGAATATCGGGATATCCCCTATATATGATGAGATTACTTTAAGGGTTTCTTTAGAATAGCTGCCGGCACAATTAAAGACTATCGCAAGATCTGCCTTAGGGCTTTTGAGGTTGTACAAAGCCTGGCGACTGGCATCGCGCCCAGCTAAAAGCGGTTCAGTTTCCCTGCTAATTCCTACGCCTATCTGCATTTTAATAATAGTATATTAAAGTAATACTCTATGGTCAATAAGTTTATGCGCCGGGGCCCGATTAAACTTATTGACCGCTACTATTTGCTATAGTAAAATGCTTCCACAGTTATTAGTTTTTCATTTTACTTTTTACTTTTACCTTTTTACTTTTGACTTTTTAATACGGCCCCATCGTCTAGCCCGGCCTAGGACGCGTGGTTCTCAGCCACTAAACACCGGTTCAAATCCGGTTGGGGCTAGTAAATTTTCGCAAAGCGAAAATTTACAGATTCCGCATAGCTGTTTTGGCGGATGGCCTGAAATTTAAACAGAATGCCGGCAGAAAATTCAAGGACGCGCTAAATGGGTTATAAATATTTTCTTTCGCGCCGTTGGGCTATTGCCGCTATCGTGCTTGCCGCTTTTGCCGCGCTATCCTACATATCCGTAGTTATTTTCTGCGATTATCCATTCAGCATGGATGAATACAATTATCTTTATCAAGCTAAGATCTTCGCCTCTGGGCGAATGTATCTTAATGCCGATGGCAAGCTCAGGGAGCTTTTTGAGGTCTATACGATTTTTTTAGATGGAAAATTATTTTCGAAATACCCCGCGGGTTTTTCTTTGATTTTATCTTTAGGAGAGAGGCTGGGATTTTCGGGGTTTGTTAATCCGCTTATTTCCGCGGGCACGCTTTTTGTGATTTATCTTTTGGGCGCGGAATTAGCGGGAAGTTTGTTTTCTTTATTGGGGGTTGTGATTATCGCTTCCAGCAGCTACTTTTTAGGTTATGGCGCAAGTTATTTTTCTCATCCGGCGGTGTTGTTTTTTTCAAGCCTGGGATTTTTATTTTACCAAAAATGCAAATCTTTAGGGAAAAATAAGTTTTTATATTTTTGCGCATTAGCGATTGGGGCAGTTGTTTTTATAAGGCCCCTGGACGCTTTCTGTTTGTGGCTTGCGTTAAGCTTCGGATTTTTAAGGGCGAAGCTGCCAGGAAAATTTAGAACATTCTTTCTTTTTTGCATTTTATCTGCCTGGGGGGCAGCAGCCCTGGTTATTTATAACAAAATATTAACCGGAAAATATGGCATAGTGTCCTATTCGGTATGGGGTTCGGATTTCAAGATCCTTTATGGCAAAAAATCCTATATGTTGCCGCCGATGGAAAACTTCAGGCTTTTTCTTAATATCTACATGTATAACATAAAGGCGCTCTTTTATCCGCTATTAACAAAGTATTTTCTGCCCTATATCGCTTGTTGGGCGCCTTTTATAGCTTTAAGTTTTTATTGTTTTAAGCAGGCAGGCGATAAATTTAAGAGTTTACGCGCGGTTTTTCTTTTTTATTGTTTTTTAGTTATAGCCGTATACAATATCACCCCCTCGGTGTTGCCGCAGTATCCGTCCTGGCCGCAATATGGAGCGCGTTATTGGTATATTTTAATTGCTCCTTTGGCGATTTTTATAATTGACGGGATCAGGGCCTTGCGGGGCATTGCCCCGAAACGCGTTTTCCTTTTTATTTTTACCGCCTGTATTATCGCGCAGGCCTGGCAGGTTGTTCGTGATTTTGATAAGTATTCCCAAAGGTTTAAATTTGTGCAAGAAACAAGAGAAGACATAAACCGCAGCTGCCCGGAGAAATCAATCATTTTTTTACGGGCTTCTCCAAATTTTGAAAAAGAAGCTCCGTTTTTCGTAAGATGGTCGGATTTTAAAAGAAACCCCTTTCTTAACGCGAAGAGGCTTTATCTTATAAGCGGGAAAAATATCGATGCTATACGCGCCCATTACCCGGATTATTCAGTCTGCAATTACTCTTTTGGCGCGCAAAAATAAAATAAGTAAGGAATTTTTAAAAAAGTCTTGCATTTATAAAAACTTTGTGTTACAACATTAACAACTCAAGGGGAGGTTAGATGCAGGGGGTCTTCGGGAAAACAGATTTATCCAGCGCAAATAAAAATAATGCGGCTGGATTTTTTTTATTTCTAAATTTTTAGTTTAAGGAGATAATTAAAATGAAAAAAACAGTATTTTTGATATCAGCTTTGATTATTTTGGCGGGCTTAGCAGGATGCGATAAGATAAAGCTTCCCGGACAAAAGGCGCCTTCAGGTTCCGCTGTGGAGGTAAGAGGCACAGTTATCGCCAAAGTCGCCAATATCCCAGTTACCTTGGAGGCATTAGACCGTGAAATAGAGGCGTATAACACCAGTTTAGATTTTCTGGGCTTGTCTGAAGAGAAAAAGCAGGAAAATAAGATTGACAGCGCGGAGAAGAAAATAAATTACCTGAAAAACGTGGTTTTACAGAGGCTGGTTTTTTATCAGTCTGCGCTTGACCGCGGTATGGATAGGGATGAAGAGGCCATAGAAAGCCTGGAAAGGTATAAGTCTACGTTCTTGGCCGAGAAGATGCGTGAAGATATCGTGAAGAATATAAATGTCAGTTCCACCCAGATAGAAGAAGCCTATAATTCGGTTAAGGACCAGTTGAAGCAGCCGGAACAGCGTAAAATCAGGGAAATTGTCGCAGCTAATGAGGCAGATGCCAACCAAATTTATAGCGAGTTAGTGCAAGGCGCGGATTTTGCGGCGATAGCTCAAAGCCGTTCTATAGCAAATTCCAAGAAAGACGGCGGAGATTTAGGATTTTTAAGCAAAGGGATGCGGGGAGAGAAGTTCGCGGCCTTTGACGAGGTGGCATTTTCATCTTGGCTGCGCCAGAATACGCCCAGCCCCGTGTTCAAAGGGCCTGATGGTTATTATATCGTCAAAATAGAGGCTGTTAAAGAAGGAAAACAGATGTCTCTTGCCGATGTTCAGGATAAGCTTAAGGAAAGGTTGACCATGTTAGAGACGGAAAAAGAATTGGAAAACTTTTATAACAAAGCCACCTCAAGCAATATCAAGGTAGAGGTGTACGAAAACAAAATTAAATAAAATGGCCCTACAAAAACAGCAGATCTATCTTATCGTGGGAGGAGTTTTCGCAGTAGGGGCGATTTTTGCCACCCTGACATATATTAATCAGGAAAAGCAAAAGGCGCAGGAATTGGCCCGTGCTAAGTTTAATGAACTTAGAAAAGAACAGGTTTCTGTTTTGGTTGCCGCAAGAGATATCCCTAAAGGAAAAGCTATTGAGGCAGGGGATTTTACTGCTAAAATAGAATTAAGCAGGAATATCCAGTCCGGGGCGGTTACTTCTGCCGATCGTTTAGCCGGGATGGTTGCTATCGCGGATATAGACAAAGGCGATCAGATCTTAATGAGCAAGCTTTCTTATTCCCGTCAGGAAAGTTCAGACCTTTCGGCGATCACTCCCGCTGGGAAGCGCGCAATCACTATTTCCGTAGACAATATTGCCGCGGTTGCCGGAATGCTTAAATCTGGAGATAAAGTGGATGTTATCGCGATGATCCCTCAGGCCATGCAGGGCGCTGATGGCAAAGTTGTAACACAATTAATCAGCCTGCCTATTTTTCAGAATATTGAGGTATTGGCTGTGGGGCAGAAACTGCGCTCTTCCGAAAGTAACGTTATTAGCATAAGAGCGAAAAGAGAAGTTGCGCAAGATCAGGCGCCTTTGATTACCCTTGCCTTAGACGCGCAACAGGCGAATTTAATTGCTTTTGTCCAGGAGCAGGGAAAAATCAAGCTTTCCCTTCGCGCGCCCGGAGATAATAAGATAGAGCCGGTACAGCCGGCAACTTGGGACGCGGTGTTGCAGTATGTTTTTCCGCAGGCCCCGGTCCAACAAGAGGTGCATAAACCAAGCGATTACGTGGAAATATACCGCGGGACAAACAAGGAGAAAGTTCTTTTAGAAAAATAATATGAAAAAACAAATAAAATCCTTAATTTTGGTAGCGGCGTTGGTTCTGGGCTTTAGTTTTTCTTTAGGGGCATCACAGGACACACAGGCAGAATTAAGCCTTTATTTGGGCGATAATTTTGTATTGTCAGTGAATCATCCCTCGCGCGTTGTTATTGCTAATCCGGAAGTGGCTGATGTGGCTAATGTTACGATACGCGAAATGACGCTTATCCCTAAGAAAAAAGGCACTACCACGCTTATTTTCTGGGATAGCTATGGCGAGCAGTCTTATAAGGTAAATGTCTTTACCCAAGATATTCAAGGCGCCTTTAAAAGAGCCCAACAGCTAATCACGAATTTAAATCTTCCTGAAATATACGTTAAGGCCTCGCAGGAAGAAGAAAAAATACTTCTTTTAGGAAGAGTAAAGCTTCCTCAAGATAAAGAAAGAGTGCTTACCGTCTTGGCGGAATTAAAAGACAAGATCATAGATTTGATCGAAGTCAAAGAAGAAGAGGCAGTGGTAGAAATAGACGTAGAGGTTTTTGAATTAGATAAAGACGCGACAACTTCTTTGGGCTTAAGCAATCCCTTAATGAATTCAAACGGAGTTACTCTTACTGAAGTTGGCTCTGCGGGGATTTCAGCTGCCGGAGCTAAGTGGTCAAATCTTTTTAGTGTTTCCAATCTGAATCGCACGGCTTTTGCCTGGACTTTAAACGCCTTAGTCCAAGAAGGAAAAGCCAAGATTCTTTCCCGTCCGCGCCTGGCATGTCAGAGCGGCAAAGAAGCAGAATTGTTAGTGGGCGGAGAGAAACCTATTTTTACTACTACTGTAAGCGGTAGTAGCGGCGCCGAAGGCACAGATGTAGAATATAAGGAATACGGCATTAAGCTAAAGATGAAGCCTGTAGTTATGGGTGGTGAAAAGATTAAGCTGGGGGTTAACGTAGAAGTAAGTGAGCCCGGTTCAGTGGAGTATATCGGTTTAACTACCAATCGCACCGCGCAAGCCTACCCATTTTCTAAGCGCAATGCCTCTACTGAGCTTTTTATAAACAGCGGGCAGATAATGTCTATCGGAGGATTGATAAAACAGAAAGAATCTGAAGACATTACCAAGACTCCCGGGTTAGGTGATATTCCGATTATAGGAATGCTATTTCGTAAAAAATCTCATCTTACCGGGGGCGGAAGCGGCGAAAGAGGCAATGTTGAATTGTATATTACTCTTACGCCTACAATTGTATCTCGCGAACCAGACGCGCAGGCAGCAAAAGAAGCGCTGGCCGCTCCGGCAGCCCCCAAGATAGACTCAGCAGAATCTTCCCAAGAAGCATTAAGGCAATACAGCATACTTTTACAGAAGAAAATAGTAGATATTTTGTCTTATCCTTCCGCAGCAAAAGAGGCCGGGATTGAAGGAATAGTCAGAATCAGCCTTCATCTGGCCGCCAACGGTTCCCTCGTGGACAGCATTATTAAAGTTTCTTCCGGGTACGATATTCTTGACGAACAGGCGCTTATCGCCGCAAGGGGAATTTCTAATTATCCGAGCTTTCCTGTTGCAATGGATAAGCAAGAGGCGTGGGTAGATATTCCTATCGAGTTTCGTTTAAGATAAAATCATGGCAAAAATCATTGTTAATTTTAGCATAAAAGGCGGAGTAGGAAAGACTATTCTTGCTTCTAATCTGGCTGTTTCTTTGGCTAATGACCAGGCCAAGAAGGTCTGTCTTATTGATCTGGATATGCAAGCAGTTGGCGACATGGCGCGGATGCTGGATATGCATCCTACCAAGACCATGGCTGACTGGATAGGCCAATTAAAAAGGACCCCTGGCGCGGCAAATAAAGAAGATTATATTTTTCATAATTCTTTGTTGAATCTTGATTTTATCCCCGCGGTCACCCGTCCGCAGTCAGCTCCGCATGTTGATCCCCTGCAGATCAAGAATATATTGGCAAGCCTGGATAAGTCTTACGATTATATTGTTGTTGACGCCGGAAAGCAATTCAGCGATGTTTTTATAGCTACCCTTAATCAATCCAACCTTATTTTGCTTGTAGTGACCCCGGATATCCTTTCCATATACCAAACCAAATGGGCTCTTGACACATTGCAATTTTTACATTTTCCTCTAGCCATGACAAGAATAGTTTTAAACCGCGCGGAATCTCTGGCAAGCATCAGCTGGCAGGAGGTGCGGGTAAACCTGCCGGCAGAGATCATCGCTAAAATCCCGTCTGAAGGTAAAATCTGCGGGCAGGCGATAAACCGCGGGGTGCCGCTTGTGATAGACAGTCCCAAGACCAAGATTGCCATGGCCATTAAAGCCTTAGCCCAGGATTTAGCTGTAAATGAGAAATTATATTTGCCAGCGCGCAGAATAGATGAATTAAAGATTAAAGAGATCCTTGTTTCTAAGGGAGGGGATTTCTGGCTGCAGCAAGGCTTGACCGAGCCACTGCAGGAGCCGGAAGTTTATAGCAGCGATGATGAGATCCTTATCTTAAAGCGCAGGATCCACGCCCGGCTTATTGAAGAGCTTAACTTAAAGCGCATGGATTCCCGCACCTTTGCCGACAGTAAGAAAACGCAAGAGTTAAAAATAAAGGCCGAAATGATGGTGACAAATTTTCTTGCCGAAGAGGCGGGCAGCCTTATTTCATCGTCGGAAATACGCAAGAAATTAGTCAAGGAGATGCTTGACGAGGCGTTGGGATTAGGCCCCTTGGAAGACCTTTTGGCCGACCCCAGCATTACGGATATTATGGTAAACAATAAAGATGAAATCTATGTTGAGCGTTTCGGAAAAATAGAGATGACCAGCAAGAAATTTATTTCCAATGACCAGCTTAAAACAATTATTGAGAGAATCATCGCTCCCATCGGAAGAAGAATTGATGAGTCAGTCCCTATGGTGGACGCGCGGCTTCCGGATGGCTCGCGTGTCAACGCGATTATTCCTCCTCTTTCCTTGACCGGGCCTACGCTTACCATAAGAAAATTCCGCAAAGAAAGGTTTAAGATTGAAGAGCTAATCGGCATGGGTTCGCTCAGCCAGGGGATGGCAGATTTTATTAAGGCAAGCGTTTTATGCCGCAAGAATATCATTGTTTCCGGAGGTACCGGAAGCGGCAAGACCACGGTGCTTAATATTTTATCAGCTTTCATCCCCGATCAAGAGCGCATTGTTACTATTGAGGATGCCGCAGAGCTTAAATTAAGCCAGGAGCACTGGGTTCGTCTTGAATCTCGTGCGGCAAACATTGAGGGAAGGGGCGCTGTAACTATACGCGATTTATTCCGCAATACTTTAAGAATGCGCCCGGACCGCATTATCGTCGGGGAATGCCGCGGGGTAGAAACTTTGGACATGCTTCAGGCAATGAACACCGGGCACGACGGCTCCATGACCACAGTGCATGCCAATTCTACCCGGGATGTTTTGTCGCGTTTTGATTCCATGATCTTAATGTCCGGGATTGAACTGCCTATAAGGGCCATTCGCGAGATGATCGCCTCGGCAGTAAACATCATTGTGCATACTGCCCGGCTTTCCGACGGCAGCCGCAAGGTCCTGCAGGTAACTGAAATAACCGGCATGAAAGACGATATGCATATTGCCATGAAAGACATATTTACCTTCAAGCAAACCGGCATAGATGCTCAAGGCAAGGTTTTAGGAGATTTTAAGCCTACCGGAGAGCTGCCTACTTTTATGGAAGAAATTAAGATTAAAGGTATTCCTCTTCCAGAGAACACTTTTTCTAAATAATCCCAATGCGAATAACCAATTTAACTTCTGGTGTCTGCCTTGCCCAGAATGCGGCAGTGGCAGATTCTTTATTTAGCCGTATGAAAGGCCTTTTAGGGAAAGAATCTCTGTCTTACGGCCAAGCGCTTATTTTACAGCCTTGTAATTCTGTGCACACCTTCTTTATGAAATTTTCTTTGGATTTGATATTCGTGAATAAAGAGAACCGGATAATAAAGATCATTGCCAACCTAAAGCCCTGGCGTTTAAGCGGGGTGTATTTGCAAGCAGCCTATGTTATTGAATTTCCCGCAGGCAGTCTTGTTTCTTCTGAATCCAAAGAAGGCGATACCATTCTTATTAGCTAATCCTCGTAATAAACCTATCATAAAATGTCCAAAATGCCTTGACAATGTCCAAACTGAATGTTATATTGCTATCTAACCTAATAAATGTCCAAAGAGGGATTATATGGGGATTGCTTACAAAGTTACAGATGAAATAAAACAGCTTATACTGCTAAAAAAGAAAGAAAACCCCAAAATAAGCTGCCGGGCTTTAAATCTATTGATCCAAGAACAATTTCAGGTTGATATTTCAAAATCAAGCATAAACGCGGTTTTTAAAGAGTCAGGTTTAAGTATGCCTGTTGGCCGCAGAAGCAGGCCCAAAAAGAGCATTGCTCCAGAGTTAAAAGAGAGAATCCGTAAGGCGCTTGCGTTGGCGCAGCCTGTCACGGAATTAAATCCGACTAGTGAGTCACAAGCCACAAGCCAAAAGCCACAAGAAACAAAAGCAGAAGAGCCGTCCAAAGTAGAACCTATCTTTGAACCTAAACCAGAGCCAAAGCCCGAACCTGTTCCGGAGCCAGTGCCAGAGCCAAGGTTTATTCCGGTTTCTATACCGCAAGCCATTGCACCACAGGAAGATAAGTTCTTAGAAGCAATTACAACCGGGGTGATTCTTTTAAAAGCAGTAGATTCCTTGTTTAAAGGTTTGCCTCGTTTGAACAATCAAATTTTCAATAAAACTTCTTATTACAACGAGCAATCGTTGAAGCGCTTAGAAGCTTTATTTTATTCTTCCCTATTTGACAATTTCTTGTTAAATCCCTCTCTGGAACCGGAAATTTGGCCTTTATTAGGAGCCAATTTCAGCAAAGAAGATTTTCTCGCGTATCTTAATGAGCTAGAAAGGGTTAAGGAAATGGTCTTTCCGGAAATAGGCCGTTTAATGGGCACAATCCCGGAAGAAGTGCGCAGCCTGAAAATAATGTTATCCAGCGGCAAGTATCTTTATTTTGACCCGCGTTTTTATACAGTTTGGTCTACTCCTTACATAACCTATGATTTTTCCCTAACATTAAGCAAAACAAGGATTTACGCTAACCAAGCCCTAAATGAAAAGAATATTTGGATTCTTTTTTCCGCGCCCGGATATGAACGGCCCACAGAAGAATTTGTGGATTTATTCAACGCCTGCGAAGGAAAAGATGATGCCTATGTGTCGTCACTTATTTTTCAGGGGGAGCGTTTTGAGGACATAAATATTTTCAAATTTGACCAGTATAAAAAAACCGGTTTGATCTTCGCGGTTTGGCCTTGGCAATTTGTCAATTACCGTAAAGTTCAATCCATAAGCGATTTCTGCCCCTTTGAGATTAAGCCTTTAGGAAAGAAGATCTTTGTGGCGAGCATAGAAATAAATATACTGCAACCGGATAAGAATCAATGGTTTACGTTAAAAGGCGCCGCAGTCAAAGCATCTTTAGGGGATAAGATTTCTTTGCTTATTCTGAAGAATTCTTTGCTTGCAAACTTGTCAACAGAAGATTTATGCCATGCCTATTTTCAAAGATGGCCGGCTCCGGAATTAACCTTTCAGGATTATAGCCGTAAAATGGAATTGTTCACTTATACCGCTGATGCCCAGCGTTTCTTTTCCTGGGTGGACGCGCAGGAAAAACCCGCCGAAATAAAAGAGTACCTGGAGAGATATTTATATTTTCTGGACGCCTATTTCAGGTGGCATTTTTTGCCCGCGTCCTATCAGGACGTGGATTTCTCGACGATGAAAAGCCGTTTCTACAATCTAAAAACAAAACTATCCGCCTTTGATAAACATTATACCGCGGAATTTATTTTTCCGGAAAATTGCGCCTGGCGCAAAGATCTGGAATACGCTTTTTTAAGGCTTAACGAAACCGGATGCAGTTTTCAGGAAAAAAGAATCTGGTTTAAGCTTTAAGAAAACGGTTTCTTGTCTTAGGGGTAATCGGCTTGACAGTGTTTATTAGAAATGTTATAGTTTGATTGCGGCAACGAAATAGCACGGCTGTCGGAGGTCGGCGGCCACGCAAAGCCACGGGACGATTGCTCGCAATTTCTGGAGGGTCAAAAGCGACAACGTTAGCCGGGTTACCGAAAGCCTAAAAAAGGTTTATATTGGTAACTCGGCTTTTTTATTGAGGCCACGATTTACGGAACGAAGTGAACGTAAATCGTTTGGCCGAAATAATCCCGACTTACGCGAAGCGTAACGTCGGGATAAACAACAGTTTATTAACTGGAGGAGAGATATGATCAAGAAAAAAGGGCAGTCAACCTTGGAGTATGTGGTTATCCTGACAGCCATTGTCGCGGCAATAGTTGTGGTTGCCAACAAGGTAATCGGAAATAGGGTTCAAGATTCGTTGACGCATGTAGGCGACCAGATGAAAAGCGGGGTAGACAAGATAAAGTTTTAGCAGGCAGGCAATTGGCAAGCTAAGGGTATAAAAAAAGGGGGGTGAAAAATGTTTATGCGTTTAAGAAAAAAGAACGGACAGTCTACCGCAGAATACGCCATCTTAATAGGCTTGGTTGTAGGCGCGGCATTAGCCATGCAGGTTTATGTGAGAAGGGGCTTGCAGGGAAGGACAAAAGACGTTGTGGATCATACCGGTGCAGCTGGGGATGTGGGAGGGCAGACTTTAGAATTTACAAGCGGACAATATGAGCCGTATTATGCTTCCTCAAGCGCCCAGAGTAAGACCGATGCTACTAAAACAGAGAGACTGAAGAAAGAGGGAGAGGTAGAGAGAGTTGTGGGTAGCGAAGTAACCGATGCTTCTCGTCAGCAGGTTATCGGGTGGCAGGAAGAAGATACTTCTGCCCCGGGGTATTTGGGCGGTCATTAAATTTGTTAATAGAAGGTGGTCAAAAGCTTGAGGAGGTGATAAAATGTTTATGCGTGATAGTGAAAAAGCTCAGAGCACTCTGGAATACGCGGTAATTATTGCCGTAGTAGTAGCCGCTCTTATCGCCATGCAGACATATTTTAAGCGCGGCGTGCAAGGAAAAATAAGGGAAGCTTCTGACCAGATCGGAGAACAATTTTCTCCCGGGCAGACTACCAATGAATATACAATTATCAGCAACACAGAATCTTCCGAGGATGTGTCTGGCACAACCGAAGACGCTGCGGCCGGGGATGATGTTGGCGCGAAGACCAAGACTACTACTGTCAGTAAGCAGAAGCAGACCCGCACAGGCACAGAAACAGTTGCCAAGCAGAGTGATGAGTACTGGCCACAATAAAAGGCAAGCACACCATAACAGGAGTTGACAATGTTTAGCGGCATGGCTTTGATAAGTGTTTTGTTTTTGACAGCGGCGGCCATTGTGATCCTTACTATGGCGTTTGCCCCTTCCCTTGAAGATAAACTAAAAATCTGGAAAGAAAAAAAAGAAGAAGTCGTAGCGCAGGAGCTGGATAAGCTTTTTTATTATGATAAAAGCCCCAAATCCATCGTGCGTTTTTACTTTATCCTGCCTCCGATATTTGCCGGAATATTCTTTTTACTTTCAGGCTCGCCGCTTATTGCTATCGCAGGGTTGTTTTTGGGCCTTGTCATACCAAATCTTATATTAAAAATCCGTAATGGCAGGCGGCGCAAAAAATTCAATGTCCAGATATTAGACGCGATTATGATACTTTCAAGTTCCTTAAAAGGCGGCTTGAGCCTTTTGCAGTCGCTTGAGGTTTTGATTGAAGAAATGCCTGCTCCGATGAGCCAGGAAATCGGCTTAGTGGTAAGGGAAAATAAGATGGGTATCACCCTTGAGGAGAGTTTGCGCAGGCTGGATAAAAGAATGATGATGGAAGATTTAAGCATGGTAGTTAATTCTATTTTGGTGGCGCGTGAAACAGGAGGAGATTTAACCAAGGTCTTCAGCCGCCTGGTGACTACCATTAGAGATAACCGTAAACTAAAAGAGAATATTAAGACCTTGACCCTTCAGGGAAGGCTGCAGGGCATAATCATGTCGGTTCTTCCGATACTTTTTGTGATGTGGGTATTGAAATTTAATCCGCATCATTTTGACGCGATGATGCAAAACGAGCAGGGCAGGTTTATGTTGATTATCGCGGGCGGTTTACAAATAGTGGGGATGATTTTGATCCATAAATTCAGCCAAATAAAAGTATAGGCGGATAATAGGAGAGATATGGAAATATTAATAATTCTTTTTATCGTGGGATGCGCCAGTTTCATCCTTCTTGCCTCGCGGTATGATGAGAAAGTTTCCGCCTCGCGCATGAAATTATCCGAAGAGGCAACTGGAGGGAAATTTAATTTTAATTCTTTTCTTAATGATATCTTTCCTTTTACGCATAAAATGCTGGAGAAGATCAAGATTTATGACAAGATCAAGCTTAAGCTTGACGCCTCGCGGGTAAAATTCAGCGTTCAGGCCTTTTTTAATCTGAAAATATTGTTGATAGTTGTCTTGTGCATAGCGGCTTATTTCGGTTTTAATAAATTCGACCCCCCGACATTTATTGTTTGTCTGGCATTAGGGTATATTATCCCGGATATTTTCTTAAAGCAGATAATCGCGCGGCGCAAAAATGCTATCGCGCGCATTTTGCCGGAAACAGTAGATCTGTTAGGGCTTTGTATTGAGGCAGGCCTGGATTTTACCACTTCCATAAAATGGATACTTGAAAAAACCACCATGAACCCCATGCTTGAAGAATTGGGTTTTGTGCTGGAGGAAATCAAGTGGGGCAAATCGCGTTCGCAGGCATTAAAAGACATGTCCAGAAGGCTTAATATTTCTGAAGTTAGTTCCTTTGTCCAGACCCTTGTTTTGGCCGAGAGAATGGGCACCCCGGTTGCCGAGGCTTTTACCATACTTTCTGAAGATTCGCGCATGCAGAGGTTTAACCGCGGAGAGAGAATCGCCATGCAGGCGCCGTTAAAGATATTGATACCTTTAATATTCTGCATACTTCCGGTTATCGGCATTGTCATCGGCGGGCCGATACTCTTGGATTTTGTGACTAAAAAGGTGCTCTAAATGAATAAAAAAGCCCAGACAACAGCGGAGTATTTTGTAATTATGGCGGTGGTAATAGCCGCGATAGTATCAGCGGGTTTTATTATGAAAATGAAGGGCTCATTTAAAAATTATTTTAACACTGCCTCCGGGGCAATAGTCAACAATGTCCCGGATGACACCGGAAATGTAAGCCAAGGCGAAGCTGCCCCTGAGGGCGGGTTGACTAAAGAAGGGGTTATGGGCACGGTGGCAGCTTCGGTAACAAGCAACATCGCAGGAAAAGATAGCGGAGAATAGTTTATGCTTAATTCAAAACGCGGGCAGAACTTTCTGGAATACGCGATGCTTATTATTGTTATATCGGCGGCATTGATAGCGATGTATCAATATATCCAGCGCTCAATGAACGCGCGGCTAAAGCAGGCGCAGGAAGAGCTGGATGAATCCAAGAGGTAAGTTATGAAGAACAAGGCCCAGAGCATAATGGAGTATGTTGTGATGATCGGGGTTGTGGCTATTGCTATTTTTTCCATGACTGTCTATTTTAAAAGAGGCGTGCAGGGGTCTTTACGTAATACTGCCGGGCAAATAAGCGATGGCGGTATGTATTCTCCCGGGGCGACAGTCGCCAACAGCAGAATAACGCGTAAGATCGCGGAAACTTCCACAAGCTACACTAATCCCGCGGACAGTTCTTCAGGCTCTGTGCTTGAAGCAAATAAGAGCATCTCGGAAAGCAGTACCCGGATAGAGCAGAATATAAGCAAGGATGAGAGTGTCGGGGATTTTAGCCAAGAACCCCAGAGGTAAAAGATGATAAGACAGAATAAAGGATTGTCTTTTGTGGAGTACGCGATTATCTTAAGCGTGGTGGCCGCGGCTTTTATCGGTATGAATACATACATTAAACGCGGCCTCCAGGGCAAAGTTAAGGATATGACAGACGCTTTTATCAGTCCTGTTCAGGAAGGGGAGCCCAGCCCCGGGGTGTACGCGCAAAGTAAATCCAGCACAACTTCTGATATGGTCAGCACAACTAGGCTTTTGCGGGGAGGCGGCACAAGTTCCAACCTTCAGGGCACAACCATTATTACCGGTTCCAGCCGTTCAGAGGAATATGCGGGCGGCGAAGATAAATACGATTTTATTTCTTCCAAGAAGGGTCTGCCTGATGATATTGTAAGAGCGTCTGACAGTGAATTTAAGAATGAAGATTTAGAGGCCAGTTTAGTAGATTCAAAGGAGTAACATAAGAAAGAGGTAAAATGCGCGCGGGGACAGTTTTCAGAGAAAAAGGCCAGGCAGTCATAGAGCTTGCCATTTTCGGCGGGCTGATCCTTTTTTTATTCGGGATGCTTATTTCTTACATGCAAAGATTAAACGACCAGCAATACACCAAAATGGAGGCTTTCCGGAGAGCGTTGCAAAAGGGGTGCACTTATATCGGGTCAGAATCCGAAGGAGCAGGCGCGTCTGTCCAGTATACCTTATTACAGAATCGGCGCAACGCGGATTTTTCAAGCTTCAAAAAAGGAAGCCCCCAGACTGTAAGCGGCTCTGCGAATGTGTTTTGGGCAGTGCCTAAGGTGGGAGAACAGCCGGAAAATACCATGACCTATCGGATCAATGAAGACGAGTACACAAGGAAATTCCGTGATTATATTTCAGAAGATGATGAAGAAAACAGGTCTTTAAGGGTTGAAGATATGACAACAGAATCTAATCTTGAGTTTGAAGAGAATGTTAATAAGCAGGAAGATTATGGCGGTATTTCTAATATTAAGGGCTCTAGCCTTAAGGAGCGCATCAGGACAACTATTCCCTACACTATCAGGGAAAACGACGACGATAGCAATGATGATAATGATAAGATTATTTCAGGAGGAAATCTGGTGGATGTAGAGCAGTATATTTACCGTGATCCGGTTGATGGTCAGTATAAATACAGCAGTAAGGCCTCTAAGGATGGCACAGTGGAGAGGACGCAGCAATGGGTAACTCCGTTCGCAGAATAAATCCGATTAAGAAAGGCCGATCCGGGCAGTCAACGCTTGAGACCGCGGTGGTTTTCATTATTATTTTTCTTTTTATCGGCGGGATCATCAGGATCTGGTTCTGGGGCAACGCCCAGATCGTCAAGCGGCAGGCCAATTATAATGCCTCGCGGGTTCCCGCCGGGACTTCGTCTGACAAATACACGCTACGCTGGCCGGTCTATGCCCCGGATAATCTGACAGAAGAAGAAGTCTTAACCGGCGGCACAGGGCAAAAATAGGAATAATATGTTCCGTAGATTTCATTTCTATAAATTCCGTCTCGGCAAAAAGGGCCAGCTTATCCCCATATTTCTTGTGGTTCTGGTTGTGCTTATCACCATGTCGCTGGTGACTATGAATTTAAGCAAGGTGGCTTTTTTTAAGACCGATACCAGCAATGCCGCTGATGCCGGAAGTTTAGCCGGCGGGTCGGTGATGGCAAATGTCTTTAACGGCGTAGCCCAGGCCAATTCAGCCATGGAAACAGGGTATTGGGAGTTTTATGCGCTGGTGGCTGTTTCTTTTGCCATTGCTACTTATAACTTGATCCAGGCGCATACGCAGGCGATTGCCGGTCAGGCTGCGGCAACCGCCGCGGAGGCCGCAGCCACTGCCGCGGTAATTGCTGCCGGTTCCGCGGAATCAACTGCATGTCCGTCACCTTGCGCGGCATTGGGCTTTACTTCAGCGGCAATCGGGAAACTGGCTGCGGCGGGATTTAGCATAGGCAAGGCGATAATTGCTATTGGCTTGGCGCTTGAGGCAATGGAGGTTTTTACTACTACGCTTATAGCGATCTTTATTTCTGTTGCTGCCTTTGCCGCAGCGCAGATCTATTTTTACGCTTCAATAAGAAAGATGGCAAAAGAAGGCAGGGAAAGCGCGATTGAACTGGCGCATAAATTCGCTTTTATGAACAGCGAAATCGGTTCAAAGCTTAAAGCCGGCAAGCCCGCAAGTTCTGTTGTTGGCGATGATGCAAGAAATAATTACCGGGATAGCTTTAGCGATTTTCTTGATAATATAAAGCATGGCGATGAATATGAATATCGCTGGGTAGACGGCCAGGAAAGATTGCATTTTGTCAAAACAAGCGTTAAGCTTGATAAGGTGGATACCTTTGATTTAAAAGTCGCGGCACTTCCCAGTGTTGTGGAATTGCCGCTTTTGTGGAATATTATTTCTTCTGCAAAGGCAGCTACAGCTTCCTTAACTGCGGCAGGGGCATCATATGCTTCCGCTGAGGCTAGTTGGGTGGCAGCGGGAGTAAGTTATACTATCGCAGAAGATGCTCTGGTCCTTGCCTGCGCCTGCGTGGGGCCTTGTTTATCATGTTGCCACAGCCATTGCCATGCCGGTTGTCCTTGTTGCCATACCTGGGCTACGCAATGTGCGGCTGCGGAAGCTGCTCTTTTTGCAGGCATAGAAACCAATTTCGCCGGTTTAAAAATGAATGCACTTGGTTTGGAATCTAATGCAGCAGCCATAGCTACGATGGCCTCAATGTACGCACCTCTTGCCATAGCCTTGGCAGGATTGTTGCCGGCGTACCCAGTGCGAAGCGGAAACCTTGAGTCGTCATTTCCTTTTATCATCTGCTGGATAGATGATATTGTGCATGACCGCTTAGTTACTTTAAGGACTACTCAACATCATCAAGGCGGGGATCTTGGTTTGTGGCAAACAGAATATCCGGATATTACAAGTTACAGTGTGGTTAATTTCACCGGGCTTGGCCAGATCCATGAACCGGTATTGCGCCATGATGCCTCGATTGTGGAGACCGACGACCCGGGGGTAACCTATAACCGTTGCAAAAGTGTTGTTGAAGATGTTTCGGCTTTGGAAGGGCAAGTAGTGGATTTATATCAAAACGCCGCAACTATGGAAAGTCAGGCAAGTGAGACGGAGGTTGAGGCAAACGCATTGTTGGTTGCCGGGTTGATAGAGCAGGCCAACGCACTTTTTGCTTCCGCGGATCTGTTAAGGGATAATGCCGATGGTTTCAGGCAAAATGCCGCGGACATAGAGACGCAAATAAAAGAACTGCGTACCGCCAATGCCGATTGTTTTTAGAAAACAGGAGGAAGAGAAAAATGTTTTATTGCCGTAAAAAAATGTTTCCGGTGGCGCTGATGATTTTTATTTTGACCGCGGGGGCCAATTCTGCTTCCGCTTCCTGGTGGGAACTTGGATCTGCCAAACAGGAATTGTCCGTTCCTTATGGAACGGAAGAAGTCAAGAGGGAAGAGCGGATGATCGCCGGGAGAAAATTAGATTTTATTTATTATGCTTCCAGCCAGGGCGCCGCGGCAATAAAGGATTTCTACCGCAAAAAATTATCGGCATCAGGCTGGACAGAGCAGGAATTAATGCAGAATCTAAAGAAACTGCCGGCAGTAAGGGTGACCCCGGAAATGGAAGATTCCATGGGGCGCACCATGTATTTTTCTAAAGACCCGGAGCAGGTGATCATAAGTTTTATGCCTTCTGAATTTTCCCGGGACAATAAGACAAGATTTACGGTTTCATACAGCAAGACAAATGATAATGCAAGTTCTTCTAAAGAGGCGGAAAATGTTTTCCCCAAGTTGCTGGCGCATCCAAAGAAAGACGTTACTCCGGTTTATCCGGGGGCATCCTTGTTGACTTTGTCAGAGCAGGATAAAACAATGAGAGCGACTTATTCTGTCTCAAGCGATATAGAGCCTGTGGCCAATTTTTATAAGGATAATATGTCCGCTAAAGGATGGAACCTGGTGGATATGAAGCCTATTGAAAGAAAGGTTGCCGGAGGCGTGTCCGGGGATTGTCCTTCATGCAAGAAGCTGACGCCAGCGGCAGATATGAAGATAGAGTTAGCCTTGACCGAATTGAATTTTTCTAATCCGTCCGGGGACAAATGTAATATTATGCTTTCTAATGCCAGCAATGCCTCTGAGAATATGTCAATAACCACAATATTGGTGGACTATGCGGAAAATAAAAAATAAGGCACAAGGTTTTATTGAGTATGCGGTTCTGGTTATTATAATCGCCGCGGCATTAGTGGCGATGAAGATTTATATGGGCAGGTCAGTGCAGGATAAATATCGCCAGGCAGGAGATGTTTTTGGAGAGGGAAATCAGTATGCTTTGGGAATAACCCAATCTCAAAATACCTCTAAAAGCGGCGCTATTGTTCCTGAGCCGCCAGAAGAAAAAGATGATTGCCCGATTATATTGGCCAGGATAGCTGTTATGCGCAAAGAGCTTGATGGTGAGGCCAAGCCGGATGGTGAAGTAACTACCGGGCTTTTGGCGCAAAGAGCCTCTTTAGAGGCAACGGTTGATGATTTAAAAAGCCAGATATTGGCATTGCAGGCTACTGGTGGCGATTATGCCTCTGCTATTGAGAAGCTAAACAAGGCAATTAACACGATAGAGAAGCAAATTGAACTAATCAGCGAGAAGATAACTGCTAAAGAAGCCAAGATAGCTGAATATAATGCCAAATATCCAGATTGTTTCAAACTATGAAATGTCCAATCTGCAATATTAATGTCCAATCTGCCCGTTCAATGTCCAATCTGAGGATGAGTTGTGCCGCCTGCCGGTAGGCAGGGGTAGTGGGTTATTAGTCTAGCTAAACCCACCACTCATTCCTGACTACCCACCCCCGTTATTCACCCTCAAACTTACCCTAAGAAAAGGCCGTTTTAGAGTTCTAAAAATAGTGCAATATCAGCTCTTTAAGCTCTTTTTTAGCAGGCGCCAAACCTCATTATTCGCAACAGAATATGCCAAAATCCCCGGATTGAAAACGCTCTCAAAATTCTTTGTAAAAGCGCTTGACACTATATATGTATATGTTATACTTCAAGTGTCGTTAAGAAAGCCACGGAACGAACAGGCAAACTCCGAGAAATCGGAGGGCGCAAAGCCACGGATCTTAAAAGCGAAAAAAGTAAAGCGAAAAAGTAAAAGCTTAAGATAGCCGGGCTGCCGATACCGACGAGAAATCAGGTATTTGACAGTCCGGTTTTCTTTTTAAGTTGATAACAAATAGTTTCACAAAGAGCTTAAAAACTCAAAAATGACTGAAAAAAAGTTGCAGATGAAAACCAGTCAAAGATTGGGGAAAGGGGGAAACCTTATTTCCCTAATAATAATTTTTTGTTTAATATTACAACCATTAGCTTTTGCTGCTCGGAGTTCCGCAGGCGGCGGAGAAATTTCTAAAGTGGATTGGGGCAAAATAGCTACCAGCGCGGGTATCTCTATTGGTACCGCGGCAATTGGCGCAAGCTTAAATTCCGGTTTTGAAGCCGCAACTCCAGTTACTTCTGAAACCGCGACCATGGGCACCAGATTTAGCAATACTTTCACCGGCATGGGCAATCTTATTACAAACACTCCAGGAAGTACTGCTGTAAACGCGATTAAGCCTTTCTCGGCTATGGGAGACGCCTTAAAGAACAGCTTTGCTCTTACAAACATGGCCAAAGGTTATACTACTTTTGTTGCCGCTTCCCAAGTGGGAAGACTTGTGGGCGTGGCAGGAAATTATTATGGGTGGAAGCCGGCTACCACCATGATTGTTTCTGGGGTTGCAATCGGAGCAACCGCGGGATTTCTTAATCCGTCAGACGCCCTTGGCGATGCTAAGCCGACCGAAGCACTTAACAGCCAGATTAATAATCCTAGCCTACCAACGCATTCCTTTGGAATTACTCAAACCACTAACAGTTTTAGTAACTTTGGATTTAACACCAACTTTTCTAATATGCTTAAAGGCGCTTCTGTCGGAGCCTTGAGCGGGTTTGCTAATAGCGCGGTAATAGCCGCGTTAGATCGCGATAAAATCAATTCAGCAAAAAATCCCGGGGCAACAGCGCAGATATTGGGGATGTTTGCGGGGGTAAGCGCTACGAATTTAGGCAGGTCTATTTGGGACCCCAAGGTATATCATTATGACTCAAAATATATTGATGCAAAAAGCGGCAACGAGGTTTCATTGGATAAAAATAAAATGTGGCAATTTTCAGATGTTTCTGTTGTGCCTAAAGGGCCTCTTGAGCCTGGCCGCTATCTGGCTGAACCCACCAGCAATCCCGATATTTTAAAATGGACTGATACTAAAGCTCAAATAGGCGGCGGCCAAATTTTTGGCAGATTCGCCAAGGCCGCTTTTGTGGATACTTTTAATGCCCAGAGTTGGCCGGGATTAGCCGCCAGCTCCATGTCTATAATTGCCACCAACAGCTTGCCGGAAAAAAAGAAATATCTGGCTCCTTTGGTAGGAGGCCTGGTTCAGTCTGTAAGTTATCCTATATTTAGCGGCATGGCCAATACCTACGGGTTAGATGCCTCAAGGTATTTTGGCAGCAAACAGGACAAAATAGAGGCCAGGCTTCGTTATGATTATACCTTGCGCGCAGCTGGCGTGGATCTGGCAAGCGCTAAAGACATTGCTTTAATACAGAAAACATACAAAGACTATCGTGATGGAAAGATAACCTTCGAGCAGTATAACAAGGAGCTAAATAAAATCGCCAGTATTCCGTTTGAGCTTCTTTTGGTTCAAGGGGATGCGCAGAAATTATCCCAAGAACAGTTACAAAATAAGATAAATAATGCTTTAGGCGCAAACAACTCCGGGATAGTAGAACAGGAAAGGATTAATAGCAAGGCTTTGGCCGGGTCATTAAATTTACAAAGAGGAAGTATTGATGAGGCCCAGATGAATCGTAACTTGGCCATAGCTTCCTTGAGGAAGCAACTCGCTGAAAAGATGCCTATGTTTGCCGGTAAGGTATCTATGGGCCAATTGAAAGGTTTGGCTGACGCGCTTACTACTGATGAGGCCTTAAAACAGATTGGCGTTACAAGGGGCCAGATATTTGCCAGTCAGGTTTATAGTGGAGTAACTTCCGGTGTATTTGAAAGCCTGGTTACCGGAGGCCTGCAGTCTGCTTTGGATAAGAACTTCGGCGATGAAAGAAATATGACGACAAAGATGCTTTTCTCTTCCGGAGTGAATATGGCTGCTTCAGTGATACGCGGGGCGGCATGGTCTTTGGGTTGGAACAATTCTACCGCAGATAAATCTGAATGGCAGAATGAATTGGATTTTGTCATGCCCCAGCCGTATAAAGAGAGCTTCTATCTTACAGATGTCAAGACCGGAAGTATGATATTAGACCAATATGGCCAGGCAGTAGAAAATCCCAGTTACAATGCCATACAGGATGTATTAAGCCAGACCTCCTATGATAGAGACTTGCTTGCTTTTAATAAATTCGTAGCTACTTATAACATGACCCCGGGCAACGGGCTTATTTTGCATCGGGAGAGGATGAAGTGGGATTATAACCAGGGGGCCGAAGATCCCCGCTGGGTAGCCAGCCTTGTTGCCGACGATAGAAATCCCGGGCTTATGCGTTCTGTGGGGGCTAGTATGCAGCAGTCAAATGTTGAGTGGGCGAATAAGATGTTTACCTTTGGTTTACCGTTGACCTCTGAACGCGGCAAAGCAGGGTTTGGCGTAGATTCATCGCAGATCTCTTCTTTTGCCTGGCATAATTACGCGAATTCATATTCCGCATATTCGCTTCCCACCCTAGTCAATATTTATAACAGTAAAGGGCTGGCTGAGACCTTGTCTTATTTATATTCACAGTCTAATCAGGATGCTGCGGGTAATGCTATAGCCGGCGCGTTAGTGCAGGTGCCCGGGGTTACCCGGATGTTTAATATGCAGCCGCAGAGATTAGTCAGGTTGCACACCTTAAAGGATGTAAGCGAGCCGATCACCCGCCAGCAGTTAGCCTTTAAGTACGCGGCTAAGGCTGCAGGCCAGTCAGAAAATTTAATCTGGAACGCGGATTATGGTTTTACTAATACTTTCAACAAACAGACCGCGAGCAATTACGCTGATAATCCCTTGGCCAGAAAAGGCGGATTTGAGACGCTGTCCACAGAAATTTCTTATCCAGAGAAACCCGCTTCGTGGCTGGATGCTTATCTTGTTGATTCGGCTTCAGAATTAACCCTTAAGACAGAGCAGGGCCTGCAACATTGGTATATGCCTGCAGATTTATCCCGGAACAGGTATTCTATCCAGGCCCAGGTGTTCCACGGCGGCATGGGTGCCATAGAAACCAAGTTCTGGGTTTTTCCTAATCCCATGTACGGAGTAAGGCCGCAGATGAGCGAAAGCGATTATCTGCGTAAAAGCGGTTTAACTAAATAATATGGACAAAAATATTCAACCGAAAACTGGGGAAGAATTCAAGCCAGAGGTGGAGAAAGAGGTGTTTCACTCCAGCTTTAAGGCTTGGATCCGTGTTGTCGCTTTCTTGGTTGCGGTAGTGTTTTTGCCGGAGCAGGTAGCCCAGGCCGTGCAGTTTGACCCGCGGGTTTTATGGAATAATCCTAAGCTTTATGTCGCGCCGATAGCTGCGCAGGGCCAGGCCGCGCTTTTTAATTTAAATATTCCCAATGCCATAAAAGGCATCCTTAAAGATGTAAGTAAAAAACCCGTTACTGACATCAAGCTTTCCGACGTTACCACAATTCATCTGGATAAACCTCTTAATATGTCCGCCGCAAGGATAGAGGAATTATATAATTGGTTAAAAGGAAAGTCTTGCGGCTCTAAGGCGCTTTTTGATTATCTTAAATTTAAAGGCCTGCAGGTAGAAGAACAAGACGCTGCGATAATGGCATTAACCGCGGATATTTTAAATGGTGTCGTTAAGCCCGAGGGAAATCCGGAAGTAATCAAGAATTCACTGTATGCTTTGTCTTTGGCTTCAGGTTTCTTTGGGGCGAAACTTGCGCCTGTCAAGATTTCCTTTGATATCAAACTATCAGGCGCAACGCCATTTATCGCCCACTTTAAGGGCGATCACTATGTATTAGTAACCAAGATTTCCGAGAATAAAGTTTATTTTAGCAGTAACCATAAAGAAGATTCCTTAAGCGTAGAAGAGTTCTTCAAGCATTTTAGTGGCTATGCGTTAATCAGCTATCAGCCTTCAGCCTTCAGCTATCAGCTGTTGAGTGATAAAGAAGCAATGAGCGTGTTAGGCGCAAGCGACGACTGGGTTACCTATTCTTCCTGGGAAGACGGAAGCGGCTCTTCTTATAACGCCGGCACCTATAGTATCCCGGCGGGTTTTTCCATGCCTAAGATGCCCAGCTTCAGCAGCAATAATATCACTCCTTCTTATTATTTTCCGCGCGCCATGAATGCCAATAGTGCTGGTTTTACCGTGAATGGAAGTTATGTTAATCCTACAGGTGTGGCGATTGTTAATCATGGAGTTGCAGGAAGCAAATTGCCTACCGGTACGAGCATGGTTACTTTTACCAATGGCCTGGACGGCACAATGTGGGCGGCAACCGGAAACAAAATACAAGCTTATGGCAATGATATTATGCCCAAGTTTGTCAGTCAGCAGGACCGCGCGTTAATAACTATAACTCCGGGTGCTTCCACGAACTTAAACGGCTATGATGTCCCGGGAGCAAATCTTGCTTTTAAGATTGGCTCTGGCACAAATCCAGCGCAGGTTTCTACAGTAAAAGGCGATAATTTTCAGATCACCCCTGAAGGCTTTAGCGGGCACATCAATAACATGACTTATCAGAACATCGCTTTTATCAATGAGAATATCGGTAATATGATTGATGGTAAACCCGAGACAAAAAGCACGCCTGATTTAGCGCTCAATAGAGCAGAGGCAATGCGGCCGTTTGAATATGGATATACCAATATTCCGAATTCTGATGTTGCGGTGATATTTGTTACTCCGGATAGGCCTTTCGCGCATATTAGTTATGCTACCGGAGCAGATGTCAGGGTCGGAGATACTTTATTTTTTGCCGGCAAACAGTATATCACTGGTTTTGGCCAAAGCGGGGCAACGCGTAAACTTAAATACGCTCCCGAGGACGTTATCGGTAGATTTGTAGTAGCAAGCGACGGTAATCTTTTTGGTGATCCCAAATTAGGGCATCAGGGGAGAATTTCCGGTTTTGGCAATGATATTCCTGATTCCGCGAAATTAGGTTTGTTTAATTATTACGCGGATAAGAATAGCACAGAATTAGTCCTTTCGCCCGGCGCAGGGACAGGAGTTGATTCAGGATGGGTCAAGGGAATAGTCACTCAAGACAGTCAGGAGAACGGGCTTTTATTAAAGAAAGGTTCTTCTTTAGAATATACTTCCGAAGGCGCGAAAGGCAGCCTTGCCGCTGGAAGCACCTATGCAACTTTTGGCCAAGAAATAGATGATCCTGTGCGCTTGGCTTCCACAATAGATTTTGCAAGCGTTAGTAAAAACGGCACGGTATTTTCCACTCCTTTCTTAAGAACCCTTGCCAAAGCGGAATATAATTTTGAGGCCCAAGAGGCCCAGCCGATCCTGCCGGATCTTGCAAAAACAAGCGGCGGAAAAGGCGAGAAGCCTGCCAACCCAAGCGGAATTTCCGCGGCATTAATTATAGGTAAAGGCGAAACCGGAACTGCCGTTGCCGGCAAAGAGGGTATGCATATCGCTTTCTCAACCTTAGACGGTAGGATGAATATTGGTGAGGGCTTGCATTATGATGTGGCTAATTTAGGGCATCATGTGGATTTTAAGGCCGGGACATCGTTAAAGATGATCAATAAAGAAGGCGAAGAGAAAATTTCCACCTATACGCATCTTTTTGGCAAAGACGGTAAAGATGCCATGTTCGGGGCAAACGCCAATAAACAGTTAAGCTGGGCGAACATGTCCAGCCGTTTTACTTATGAACCGGGAAAAGAATTTTCTTATTCCGGGAATTCTTTGATCCAGGGATTAGAGAACGCGCAATCTTACACGATTAAGAATTTAGATATTCAGGCGGATTTTGACGGTGATAGTAATGCCAAATGGGACATTAAGCGTTCGCCAAAAGAAATGACAGTTGAGGCGTTAACCTCGGTAAAAAGCAACGGCAAAGAATTTGAGGGCATAGCTACTGGATTATTAGAGGCGCATGATGGCCAACTTTATTTTAATTCCACTGGAAATCGCGTCGGAGCCACTGGCGAGGTAATGGCAAATGGCATTGGCCCGGTTTCTCAGTCCGCACAAATCCCTGCTCCGGAAGCCATCCCGGAATTAGAGAAGATGGGGGATAAGGGTAAAGAATTAGCAGGCGTGATTAAAGATATTGATTCCAGTCCAGATACCAGAAGCCTTATAGATAAGCAAAAAGCCATGCAGAAGGCAAGTCAGTTGTGGGAGGATTTAAAGAAAGATGCCGGTAGCTATTCTGTATTACATTCTCAGAATCCTCAAGACAGGGCGCTTGTAGAAGGTTTAGATAAGGTTGCCACCGTCCCGGTTGGGCAGGCGCTTCTTCCACAGCAAGAGAACGCAGGTTCAGGCATAAAGGATAATGGACAGGTGGTAGCAAAGATTGATTTCGCCGGTAGAGCCTATGCTGCGCAGCTTGCTAACTCAGCGCTTGTGCATTGGGATCCCCTAACCGGAGAAACTGATTTAGGTAAAGGTATTTATTATAATGTAAATAAGCAGGGATACAGAGCCCAGTTATCCGGGACCGCAGAATACAATTTTACTTTGTCTGATGATTATGCGGTTGATGTGATCGCCCGCTTCGGTAACGAAGGGGCATATTATCTGGATAATAACGGGCGCGCCCATCTTCAATACACTACCGGCTTAATAAATGGCCACAGCCTTGAAGCGCAGATGCCTGCCGCGCCCGAAGGATATATTAAGACAATCCAGGATGGCGCATTAAAAGGCATGGCTAAGATCGAGGCAGGTAAGCCCAATCTCTACGCCAATATCAATGGAGAGATCTTTATCGGCGGCAAGACCGATGACGCAAGAGGAGATATCTTTAATTCTGAAGCTAAGACAAGCGTGCTTTTTGATTATGCCCCAAAAACAGGCATTCTTTATCTTACAGGGGCAAGAGAGGGTATAGCTGATAAGGGTTTTGTTGCCGCGTATATCGTGAACAGGTCTATGAGCTTTGCTGAGCCGGACAGGACCGTTAGTCGTATGGACATTATCTCGAGCTTTTTAAAAGGTGTAGGCCTTGATAAAGAGTTTGGTGAAATGCTTAAGGCTTCGCTTAAGCCGGAAGAGGCCGCAAAATTAGGCCTTACCATAAAAGACAAAAATGCCGCGCTTGAGCTGGAAAACATTCTGAAAAATAATGATAAGGACGGACTTTCTGCGTTCCTGGGCCGCTACAATATTAACGTAGATAACCCGCAGGATGTCAAGGTGCCTTCAGCGGTTTCTCATGACCAGGCAGTCGGGCTTCTTCTGGATGCCATGCGTAAGATCCCGGAAACCGCCACTATTAAAAGCGATGGTTGCGCCCTTTTCACAGGGCTGTATAGGATTATTCCGCAGGATATAGGTTTCTTAAGTGCTGGTACAAAAGACTCGGCTTTAAACTTGGATCCCGAAACATCGCTGCTTGATAAACTTATCAAAGGAAACGCGGGTGGAGATCGGATAGTAGAAATCGATCCTTACCATTATTATAATGAATGGGACCTGCGCGGAGTTGAAGAAAATTATGAATGGAGCATGCGGGGAGCTGAATCCCTGAACCTGCGGGCTTATATGGTTTTTGAGGCCGATCCTTCTTTATCCCTAAGGCCGCCTGCTACAGCAGCACAGGAAGCACTTAAGGATGATGTGTCAGATGTTCTTGCCAGTATGCCTCCTGTGGCATTGGAGGCAACTACCCAGGACGGGACTAAGGCGCATCTTGAGGCGATCAAGCAGGTTACAGTAGAGCAGAATTATAGCAGTTGGCAGAAAAGTCCGAATTTATCCAAGACTGAAACTGCGATAATTACTGTTGATGTTAATGGCAACCCTGTCTCTATATCTTCGCCCGGAGAGTTTGCCCTAAATATTGATAATCACTATAATTTTTATGCCCAGAATATTCCTTCTTTTGCTTTTCCTGTGGGTGGTGGCAAGGGCCAGTCGGAGCTTATTGATGGTGATGTGGCGGTGAGCGCAATTTTTGCCGGAGATAAAAGATTTGATGTCTTCAGCCGTTTTACTTTAGGCCAGTTTAAATTATCCGAAGACAAACAGAAGATACTTGATTTTACCCAGGATAAATCCGGGTTTGCTTTAACCGGGGGCTCTTTGCAGAGTGTAAATCTGTTTAACTATTCCCGTTATGGAGTAATAGATGGTGTAGCTGGAAAATCTGGCACAGCGGTTCCATTTAGCTGGGGTATAGGTTTGCGCGAATGGAAAACAGGATCATTAATTTCCTTCTCTGATAAAGAAGGCAAAGACGGCCAAGTTTCTCGTGTTGTAGATTTTAACAAGGATGCTTCCTGGAGCCCGGTGTTTGCCGAGATGAGCAAGGTGCGGCCTTTTGAAATTAATCCAGATATCCAGCTATCAGCCATTGGAATAACCGAACTTGTTATAAACAAAGAAAAGAAAACAATAGATGGCTCTAAGACTTTAAGCCAGATAGCTCAAGAAAACGGGGTGAAAGAAGCGGATTTAATTGTTAATAATCTGGAGTTATTAGAAAAAAGCGCGGTGGTGGTTTATGGGCAGGATGCCTGGTTTACACGCGGGGTTAATGTTAGCGCGGAAACCATCTTTAACAAGAAAACGGCTCTCTGGGTAAGGGTAAATGGCGAGTATAAGACTGTAGAAGTGCAGGAAGGCCAGACTTTAAAGGACGCGATGGCAGCAGATTTAGAGGGAAAAGGCAAGGCCGCCGAAGTTATCCTGGATAGTGTTTTGAAAGATATAAATAATGAAGATATCTTATTGGAAAATTTTGGCAGTTGGCAGGCCACACAAAGTTCAATTGACAATAACCAGATTTCTGCTGGCCCACTGGTTTATAGAGGTGAGCCGTTGGCCTATCGGGGCGCGCATTCAGATCCTAAATATGGGCTTTTATTATCATGGGGTGGGGCGACAAAAACCGGTGGCGATTATTATGTGCCAGTATATATGCCTAATATAAGGTATAACCCCGGCCAGGATATTCTTTTGGCATTGCGTGGCAGCAAGAAAACAGACATAAAATCAGTAACTGTGGATAACCTTAGCGATTCAGGGATTGATCTGGGAAAATTAGGCTTGACCAAAGAAGACGCTCAAAAGATATTGAATCAGCTGAAGATTAATTCAGTCCAGATCAATGATTGGCTTAATGGCAAGGTCCCCGATGAAAAAGCTGAAAGCGAAGTAAGCAAAATTGTCTTTGATGCTTACCTTAATATAGTAGAAGCAAAGCCCGGCCAAGAAATTTCCGGTAAGGGTAAATTTATAGACGTGAATGCTGCCGGGATAGATGAGAAGACCGGACAGGCAAGAAGGCTAACTTATGTTCTTCAGGTAGATAATCCTTTGATGCAGCCGACTTTTGGGCTTGCCGGAACGCGCATCTCTGCTTCTAAGAAATTAGTCTATGATCCGGCGGTAAGATTAAACGTAGAGAATTTTACTAAAGGTGAGAAAGATTTAGCTATTTTAAAAGAAACTAATCCGGAAGTTTATAAAAAGTATCTATTAGAGCAGTCCGGGGTTTTTGCTGATATTCGAAGCAAGGGGCTAACTTTCAGGGATGATAAAAATACAACCCAAACATTATTTGAGGGGGCGTTAAATTTTGATTTTGAAAAGGGCCTGTTGTTTGACGCCGGGACCGGTAATTTAGAGCATATGGTTTTACAGCTTCCCGATAAGCCTAATTCTCCCAAGTCCATGGAGCAGGATTTATTAGGTAGATTTGTAAGCTATAGCAAAGATGGGAATTTTGTCCCCGCAGATAATTTTTCTCCGCAGTTGATTCACAGGAAATTCGGCATTGATGAAAATCATACAGTGAATCTACCTGAAATTGCCAAATTAAAAGAAGATAACGATAGGATGAAAGCTTTGCTAGCGAAAGGAAGAGAGAACACGGATTTAGTCTATATAGTAAAAGCCGTATTAGAAGATAAATCGGTTGATGTAAAAGATAAAGAATCTTTTAGAAAATCTTACTCCGATAGATTGAATAAACTTATAAGGCAAGTCGAAGGAGAAATAGAATCTCTAGCTAAAGAAAAAGAAGCTTTGCCTTATGCGGGTTTTCTGAAATCATTGAGGGTTGATAAGAGCAATAATATAGCGAAGTTAGAGTTATCTAAGTTTAGGCTGAAAAACCTTCAAGATCAGAAAGATATGGCAGAGGGATATTTTGCTGATTCTCAGGGGCAGGAGCTTTTTAATAAGGCTCATGCTTTGGCGTCTTTGAATAATGATCAAGATGTTTCTTTATCAGATTTAGAATTGTATGGCAAGTTGCTTGATGAGGCGGAGAATTTTTTAAAGGCCAATCCTTCTAAAGATGGAGTATCTTTTAAGCAGATAGGGAATATAGATTATACGGTGACTTCAGGAGCAGGATGGTTTAAGCGCGATGGCAATGATTGGGTCTATAGCGGTCCAGCAGGCACCAGCCCTTCTGCGTTAGGCCAGATTGACCAGCAGGTAACCGCGTCTTTTGCTTCAGGGGCAAAAGAATTTTCTACTTTAATAGGGAATTTGGTATTGCCGGAGAATAAGGCGTTTTCTGGCGCGGCATTAACAGGCGCTGGGAATTACTGGTCAGTTAGCTCCCCGTATAGTTCCAAATATGAATCCTTGGCTAATCCTCAAGAGCCAAAAGCTACGAAAGCCCAAGACGTGGCGACTATTGCAACCATTACTTCGCGCGGCATCTTTAAGACAGATGATTTCTTTGGCGGAGTTGTTTTTGACAGCGGCAAAACCGGCAGGTTAGTCTTTGCTTTGAATAATGAGCTATTAATGCCTACGCTTCATTATACAGGAGATGGCTCAAAAATAACCTGGGCGCGCCCGGATGAGCTATTCATTGCCAATAACTACATACATACGAATAAAATTTTAGCCAATGAATCAGGGCTTGTATTTAAAAATGGCGCTAATCCGCGCATTGAATTTACCAAAGAAGGCGAAAAAGGGAAAGAAAGAGCCATCGCGCGTTATTTTGATACAGGAAAGAATATAAGCTTTAGCGGCGCGGGTGAAATAGAAAGAGGCGAAGGTTCAGACCAGTCTCTTACTCAAAGCCGCATAGGCAGCTACAAGCTAAAAGATTATACCGATATCCAGGACAATAAAGTGCAAAGAATTGACCCCGCTACAATTCAAGATCCGCTTGTTTATCGCGGCCATAAATTTACTAATGAATTTGGGAAGTTCTTAGGCACGGGAGCTACTATTTATGGAGTTTCCGGATCGCTTTTTGATGATCTGGGCGCTATGCAGAAAATAATTGCCTGGGATGCTGTTTATGGCGCCAAAGGCCCAGTCAGGGAAGGCTTTGTCGCAGACGGAATTTTTACCTATAAAGGCGTTCCATTGCCGTCCTTCTTTAGAAATATGGTTGTTGAAGATAGTTCAGTAGGTATTAATTCTATATTGATTAAAACCGGCAGGGAAGATAGTTCTAAAAAGGAGAATGCCGCAAGAGATAATATCGGGGACGGTCAGTTAGGGATTACCGCTAGTTCCCAGATAACAAAATATAATATTGATGCAGAAAAAGGATTGATTGATTTGACTGCAAGCGGAAAGCAGTTTTTTGCGCTAAACGGGATCGGGGTTGATGGTTTTTCCCTTTCATCCGGATTAGGAATAAAAGGCAATATATTATTATGGGATTCGGCAAGCTTTAAGAATTTTATTGAGTCGAGCTTCCGGGGCCTGCGGCAGAACAGAAACACGTTTTTCTCGGTATTTCAGGAAGAAATAGACAAAGATGGCAAATCTAAATATATCGCGCTTCTTCCGGATGATGAGGGGATGACAGTAGATACTATTTTAGGAGGAAAAGAAAAAATCAATTGGATCCCGGCAAGTGAATGGGACAAGAAGCGCCCAGGCAAAAAAGTTTCCTGGGAAGTAGTTACAGATGGATACGGCAGGAGTGCTATTGTTAACAGCACAGAAAAGCGCGGATGGTGGTGGTCTAAATATGCCAAGAATGCTGCCGGAGAAACCGTTACTATTTCAAGTGAAGCTTTGCCTGCGGATTGGGGCAAGGATCCTGTTAAATTAGCAGAAAGCGCAAAAGAACTCAATGAAGGCGTGGTTGGCGGAACAGATCGATATATGGAGGCCTGGATTCAAAAAGAGAATTTTGAGCAACAGGCCAAACACAGTGATGTGGATAAGGCGCTTATAAAAGATTATCTTTCTAATCCTAATAACGTTAAAGAAATAGATAAAACTGATGGCACAAAAGCAACAGTTGTCAGGGTTTTAGTTAACATAGAGCATAAAAAGGAAAGTAAGGCGTGGTGGTGGTGGGGTTCTGATGATGTGGAAATATTTCAGCTTGGTGCAGATGGCAAAGCAACGGGTAAATCTTATTATATAGATAGCGGGAGGTTTAATTCCAATCTGGAGTGGGCTATTGAACATCTGGGTAAAGGGGTTGAGAAATTAGAGTTCATCAATAGTATAGACAGCGGGAAAAACGAGAACAACTTTGCCATATTAAGCAATGGTAAATCCTATTATATAAATAATCTCGAGCCGTATTTGATGCAGGTCTGGAAGCTGGCCCTAAAGAACGATTTATCCGTTCCGGCAAACAAAGATAACTTGAAGAATATATTGGGCGTTCTTTCTCCGGCAATGGCGGCCAATGATTATATACGTGAATTGACCCAGAATTCCATAGAATTAGGCGCGGATGCGGCTTTACTGGTAGGTGCAGTTATATGGTCAATATTGTCTCCAACAAAAGTAGAAGGAGTATCGGCCACAGGCGCCGCAACTGTAAAAACAGTCAGTACCTTTAGGAGCATATTCGGTTTTTATGAATTATCCAGAAAAGCTACTATGGCAGCTAAAGCCATAAAAGCTGGCAAGCAAGCTTTATTTTGGTACAACGTCATAGGAGGCGGTTTTACTTTATATAATGAAGGCAAGAGTTTAGTTGTTAATGGTGAGTTCCTAGATCCACTTGTCGCCACCAGAATCTATACCCAGCAGGGCAGAACCGCAGCCTTATGGGCATTAGGCGCGGAAGCCTTATCTCCTCTATTCGGATGGGTGCCTTTGTATAAAGTTTTTAGCCAATATCCTACAACAAGCGCGCTTGTTACTGGAGCGGTTTTAGGCGGCTCAAGGGCGATTATCCGCGGGTCTACTCCTTTTGGCGAGAATAAGGGCGAGTTTTTATTCCAAACCGTAACTGGCGCGTTATTAATGCTTGCCGGAATGAAGATTATGCCTGCGGCAAGAGCAAAAGATGTGGTCAACCCCTATTCCTTTGCTACAAGTAGCGCTGTAGCTGTATCCGGATCAGGCTTGGCAAATCATTTTCTTTATCCGTTTGTCTCTGGCGGCAACAAGAGTAAAGAAAACTACAGATGGGCAACTCCGGTTCAGGATTTTATTGCTGGTTATGCCGCAGGCTCTATTTTCTATGGCTTCCTCAAATGGAATAGAGAGTTAATAACCAAAAAGGGCAATCTTGATTTCGATAAGATTGAGTTTGATGCGCGCAGCACTTTAATCGAAAAGAACCTATTGGGTTTTGTGAAATCCCCTTCTCTTTATGTCTGGGCAGTGGTGGATATTGGCACAGATGTATTACAACAGGGAAAGATTTTTGGCAAAGAGTTTAAAAATGGCGGGGTGATTGGCCCGGTTTTTGCAGATACTATACGTAATTTTAATAATACATGGCTTATGGTTTCTTTGGCGCGGCGCCTAGGAGCCGAAGGTGGCAGTAATGAAAAGCTTAATTTTAAAGAAAATTCTCTTAAGTGGTGGCGAGAAGAAGTTAAGGGCAGGTTGTGGGGCAATGATTCTAAGGGGTTACTTGGTATATTTAGAGGCGGGAATCTGGCAGAATGGGCTTTAACTGTTGGCTGGATATTTGGAGCTCCTCACAGTGATTTTATTTCTAAGCACGAACAAATCTATGAAGCAGTTAACTGGGCGTTATTAGGCACTAAAATATTAGCTCCCGGGCTTTTGAATCCGAATAAATTATATGTAGAGTGGTTTACTTTTAAGGGTATAACCGCTACTCCTTGGCAGGTTGTGGGTAATCTGGCGCAAGAAGCGCGGCATATGGTTCCGCAATTGGCCCTGATGATGCCGACCTTTCCGATAGTAGAGAATTTATTATTGTATGGTAAGTTTAGCAAGGAAAGCTGGGTAGCAGAGCAGGTGCGTCAGATGTTTAATCTTGACCAGATTGGTGTTGATACGGCGAATAAGATTTTAGCTTGGATGCATGACGAAAACCGCCAGAGCGCAGAAGATTTTCTTGCTAAAAATGTCGCTCCCGAGAAAGCCGAGAAAGCCAAGAACCTTATTGCCTTAATCAGAAAATCTTCCTATAGCGATAAAGATAAATCAATGCGGATAAGAGAAGTGGTTACTGCTACTATTCTGGACGAAGAGGGGATTGTCGGCCCGGGAATGGCCCGCAGGGCATTAGAATTAGGCATTGATCCTAATCACGGTAAAAGCCTTTGGGAACTGCAAAGGGCTGTAGAGATAACAGAATTAGAGCAGCGTGTTGGAACTGTCCATGGCGCAGAGAGAGAAAATATTTTAAACCGGATCCAAGACTTAAAAGACGGATCTATTTTTGGTTCTTTAAAATATGCGGCTAATCAGATGTCCATTTCTTCGTGGGAAGGCGTAAAGGTTGCCTTTACTTTTGGCCCGACCATGCATTTTGTCAGGCCAATTCTGTATGAAGGCTTGATGAATATACCTATATTGTCACAGATACAGACATTTATCGCTGACGTTCTAGGCGATGGCAGAATATTGGCCGGAGCAATTAAGAATGAAGCTTTGCGGAATAGAGTTGGAGGTTTTATAGACTTTTTCGGAGAAGAAGCTTTTAGAGAACAAATTACCAACGCAGTAATGAGGGTGATATTTGACAGAACAGGCGGCATTGCCGCAGCTCCAAGAAGGATTGATTATACTTCAGCAGAAGATTATGCTTATGCACAGGCAGTCTATCAGCAGGTGATGGAGTGGTTCCAGGAAGCCTATGACCGGCATCCGAACACAAATACTCTTTCTGCGCACCTTAATTTTAATATTCCCAATAATCGTTTTCAGAATCAGACAAACCCTTCTAACCCGGCTGTTTCCAATACCGGAATCGGGGTTACTCCAGCCGGGCATGTAGATGCGGTTATTGCTGCGGAAAACGGCGGTACCAACATCAATGTCCCTGGCGTGGACACGACGGTCTTAGGCGGAGTAAATGTAAACGGTGTTTTAAACGGCGTTACCTTGCCGCAAAATCAGGCACTGCCCAATATTGTAATTGAGGTTAGTCCTAATGGCCAGACAACCATTACCAATTATGGCGATCAGGCAGTAACAGTTACTCAAAACGGGAATGATTTAAATATTGCGTCAGGCAATTCATCAGGCGCGGTTATTGCTGCTAATGCAACACAAAATTATAATCCCAGTGCTCCGGTAGTTAGTATATCTGCTAACGGCCAGCAGGTGGTGTCCAGTTTGCCGGCAGGTTCGCACAAGATAGAATTTATGCCTCAGCAGGCGCAGATTAAGAGAGTACGCGGATTAAAAGATGCCTCTGGTGCGTTAGAGCATGTAGGATTAAGAAGAGGGGTTATTTATGTGGATGCTTCTTTGGAAGGGGCAGAATTAGAACAGGCAGTAGAGCATGCTTTAGCTGAATTAAACGGTCATAGGCAGAATGCGCAAAACTTAAATATCAGCTTCTCTGATTATTCTGCTAATTATTTAAATCAGGCTACTCCAGAGGTAATAAATAAAATCCAGGAAATCCACAATGCCGCACCAGCTGCTCCTTCCACGCATTTAGGGCTTTTTGACGCTGAAGTAGAGGCATTAGATTACAACCGAAAAGATTTAAAGAATCCTCCCGACGCAGATGATTTAAGAAATAGGATTAATAATTTCTGGTCGTTGTCTGATCAGGATAAGGAAAAGACAGTGCAGGATATTTTGGCGTTAGAACAAAGAGACGTAAAAATAACTTTCCATGACGAAGAAGCCCTTGATTTAAACAGCCAGGATGTGCGTGAATTAAAGATTATGGCCAACAGAATTTCTTTATCTTCTAGCAGCAGCAACACTGATTTGCTGCATTTAGCGCAGTTTGATGCCTCTGAAGAAGTGCGTTTTGCCGCGCAGCAGGTTTTGGCAGACAGGCTTAATGACGCGGATATTGTGAGTTTGTTGTCCGGGAAAACAATTTTAGCGGGCAATGTTCAGCTTAAACTTGAGTTTGTGCAGGAGGGGTTAGCCCGTTCTTTATCCGGCAGAAGCATTCATTATATAAATGGTATAACCCAGCAGGCCAAAGATGATTTAAAGGCTATGAATCCAGTCCAAAATTTTATAAATAGTTTAAAAAACTTTGTCTATAGAAATTCAGTAGTAGCTTCAGAAGAGAAATTAAAGACCCAAGCCATAAGAGATGCGGCTAGGCTTAATATATTTAGGAATATTATTTCATACAATATTCTTGGCGATTTGGGAGGGTTAAATTTAAGAAATATAGTAGATGCCCAAAAGAGCCTGATCAATAAGAGCCTTAAATACGCTTTCTGGGCCCAGAAGGATGCCTCAAATGGCAGAAACTTAAAGAAGAAAGACATTAAAAAATTAGCGCCTTATTATCAAGACGGGTTTGTGGCAGATTTTGATGCCGATGGCAAGATAAAAATATCACCGGTAGACCCCGGTTTAAGAACACCGTATAGTTTTACTCCTTATCAGGTTTTAAGCGCGAATAAATGGGTAGAATTCCGTCCGGGCTCGCAGGATTTTATCCTGAAATATGATACTAAAAGAGGGACATATTTTACAACTAGGATGTTGCTTGGTTTGGCGCAATTCATGAATCCATTATTAAGGGCATCTAATCTGGGATGGCGCACAGATTGGAATTATTATGAGGGCTTTGACCGGGAAAATTACATTAAGGCGTATTTATCTGCGATGAAGGCAGGAGTAGAACTGACTAACGCCGATGATTATGGTATTCCAATGTTCTTAACGCAAAGGTGGGGCGTGCCGCAGGATAATTCTCCTGTTGCCCGCGAGAATGCCAAAATTGATGTTACTAAGGCTTATGATAAGACAGAAGTTAATAGTAAAGATGGCAGAAGGCGCTGGGTTCTTGGAGGAATTACCATTACCCAGCAGGCAGATGGAACTTTGCTTTTGGAATGGTATGTTCCGGGAGCGGATGCAAATGCGCCTCGGGTAAAGAAAACCCAAATTGTGGATTTGAACGCAAGCTCTACAGTAGATATCGGCACCGGGACTATTACATTATCCAAAGGTTTCTTTGGGGCAGTCAAAGGGCAATACCAAGACAAAAAGGCAAACCAAGAGAATGTTTTGCGGGTTGACCGCAACGGCCAGTTAGTACCAGCGAATAAATTTGATTTTTACGCGGATGTGCAGGCTCCGGCAAGAAGATTTATAGATAAGATATTAAAAACCGCAGTAAGCAAGTTCCGTTTAACTAAAGGAAACTTCAATGTGTTAGTCTTTGATGTTAAGGTGGGAGATAAAAATGAAGAAGTGGTAATTTCCAAAGATAAACTTCAAAACGGCCAGTTTATTGACCAGCTTAATTTTGATAAAGCAACAGGTATTGGCCGCGGCTATGATATTGATATTAAAGGTAAGGGTTTGTTCAGCAAGAAATTCCAGATTAGCATTACTGCGTATGATTATAAGGGCAAGAAATCAGACCCCAAGCAGGAAAACGCCCCGCCGGATGCCGCCGAGGTTAAACAAGAAGAATCGGAAGTTAAGTTTAATTCCGAAGGAGTTTCTACTCCTTCAGCTTCTAGGGAAGCCCCCGCCTATGAACTAGCACAAGAAGTAAATATTATTGTACAGAAAGTATCTTCTAATAAAGCAGAAGAGCCCGCGATTGTCAAGATTGATATCCGTAGCAAAACCAATCCCCAAGAATTTATTTCTGTTGAATTTGAATTAGACGCTTTATTAGCTCCCAGGCGTATTTATACAAAATTGGGTGATTTTGATGTTTCTATGGATAAACAGGGCCATGTGATTATCAAGCCAGTAGGTAGAAATGATTACTATGCTTATCAACTAGATCATGAAACAAAAGAATCTAAGTCAGTTAGTGTTAATCAAGAAACCACATTTACTAATGTAGATGCCGCGGAAAATTTAATCCGTACTTCTGACGAGCCCGTAACTAATGCATCGTCATCTAATGCTATCGTTACACCAAACAAAGAAGAAGCTTTAAGGGCTCTGGAGTTATTAAGAGTCGGCAGTAAGATCAAAGAGGGCGGGGTTGTGTTAGATATTGAAGTAACTGATGACGGCTATAAATTTATTAAGGAAAACGCCCCCAACATCATACATTTGGAAGGCCGTTCGTCTAAAGGCGTAAATATTATTGGGCATAACGAAGTTACTGTGCTTGCTCGTAATATGGTAGTTCAGCCAGATTCAAATGCTTTGTTTGTTTTGGATCCTTCATGGGTAATTTTCAAGGACGGAAGGGTATTTATTAAGAGAGCATTAATTTTAATTAAAACTAAAGGGCATCAGTATAGATTTGTTCTCGCGAACTTCTCCGATTCCGCAAGGCCGGTTGAGGCGCATTACTTATTATACAGAAACGGCGATGTTTGGGCGCAGTATCCACATACTTCTAATAATAGTGCGCAGAACAATACAGAAGAGCCTTTGCTGGTTCCTACTTCTGAATCGCATAGTTTTGAGTATACTGCTGGGAATAAGCCCTTGGTTAATGCTTTATTGGAAGAGAACGGCGTAGCTGCTCCGTCGTCTATGTCGTTTGTGCTGTCAAACGCCCCCGAGAGAGATAGGGTGGGTTTATCGGAGGCAGTAAATAAATCACACAGCGACGAATTACTTTTTGTTGATATTGACAATGAAGGAAACATAAAGTTAGCACCATCAGTAATAAGAGGGGAAGGTAATGTTCAAGATGTTATTAGTTTAGTCCGTAAATTCAGGTTAGCGCATGGGCAAGAAGTCGTAGTTAAGCCATCTGACGGGTGGGCGGGATTTGGAGTTAAGGTATTTAAGTCAAACGCATCTGATGAAGAGATAGCAAAAGCCATAGTAGATTTATTAAAAAGAGATCATAGCGTTATTATGCAGGAGAGAATAGTACCACCTCTCTTTGAAGAAAACGGGATTCCTCAAGATTGGAATTTGAGAGTATTTGTATCTCGTGATGCTAATAATAATCCGGTTTATACCGGCATGGGCGTACGCGTTGATAGTGAAGGTAAAGTCGTTAATATTAGTTTGACTGCCCACGCTATGACCATAGAGCAGGTTTGTCAGAAATTAGGCTTAAGCCAAGAAGAGACAAAGCAGCTTATAGAAAAGATAAAAGTTAAAGCCGTAGCCGCATTTTCTATTGTTGATGCATATAGGCGCAATGATACAGTTGAGTTTATCGGTAATCAGCATGATTTTTCTGGTATTGATGTAATGGTTCGTAAGAGTGCAGATGGTTCGCTTGAGCCAGTTGTTATAGAGGTTAACGGTAATCCATCAGGTGGCATTTGGCATGCAGAACAAGTAATGATAGCTTCTGGCCAGACGCAAGAAGCCAATGAATTACTCAATCATTATATAGAGCTGGCGTATAGACGTGCCATTGAATATAAGCAGAGACTTCTTGAGGATTCTGATTTGTTGAGATTCAGGGCACAATTAGATAATTTCCGTCAGCAATTACCTAGATATTTAGCTGGTTCAGATTTCGATTTAGTCCCGGGGGTCGTTGAAGACGCCGCGGTTCATTCGGGTGCAGTTGTTATGATAGGTAGGTATGCGTATAACGATGGCAATCTTGCTAATTTTGCTCTTTTAAGAGCCACGGCATCTGGCCACCCCGTAGAAGTAGTTTGGGTTGATAGGGCAGAAGATTTGATCATCAAGGGTAACAGTGTGTATGTTAATAAGGGCATAAGATTCCGCGAAGGTAAATACGAAATTGTTCGCTATTCTGTACCTGTGCGCGTGGGGTATGTACATAGTTTCCGGCCTATTAGCAACGAGCGTTTCTTGGAGATTGAAAATATGGGAGTGCCAGTTTCCAGTAATAAGCTTTTTGAAGAGTATGAAGATAGCAAGAAAACTACCATGGAAATTCTCCAACCCGCCGGCGTAAGCATTCCCGGTACAGTTACATTCTCAAGAAATGCTGATAGAGAAGAAGTGGCCGCTGCAGTAAGGAAGTTATATGGCCTTAGCCAGGGCGAAATAAATTTACCCGGTGGGGTGGTTATTAAGCCTTTGGATTGGTATGGCGGTTATGGTGTTCGCGTACTTAAAGAAGGGCTTACGGTTGATGAAGTTGTAGATCAAATACTGCTTGCTCGTAAGGATAGAGAGTATAAGGCAGGCGTTATGCTTCAGAGTAGGATTATTCCGCCAGTTATTAAGATTGGCGATAATCAGTATGATTGGAATTACCGTATTTTTATCACCCGTGGAGCAGATAATAAACCAAGGGTAATGGCAATTTCTGTAAGAACCGGCCGGGTAGGTGGAGTTGTAAATATCTCTCAAGGCGGAGGAATTCTTACTTTTGAAGAAGCCTTAAAGGCAAGAGGTATTAGTTCGGATGAAGAGATGAAGAGAATTGAAGAAGTTTCTATCGCCGCCTTTGAGGCTATGCAGAATAAGGCGGAAGCTGATATGTTAAGTAAGGGAGAGAAAGGGAATCTCCAACAGGATTATGCCAGTATAGACCTTATGGCCGATAAAACAGGAAAGCTGTATGTTATTGAAATCAATGGCCGCATGTCAGGAGGTATTTTAGAGTTAGACCATAGAAGAGAAGTCATTCTTGGTGATAAAACAGCACTTAGGATAGGGGATTCTTTTATCGCTCAGATGACTAGGAGAGCACAAGGTTATTTAGCAGCAACGCCTATCCAAGAAACCCAGCCAGCCCAAGAATCTCCAGCTCAAGTTAATTCTGAAGACAAAGCCGCCGCAGAACTTGCCCAAGAATTGGTGAAGACAAAATATGCTGCCCAGCAACAGCTGGAAATCGATGTCCAGAACGCCGAAGTGGTGGTTAAAGGAGGGGCCCCGGCAGAGTTGACCGGCCGCGTGCGCATCCATGATACCAAAGTTGAAATCATCAATGAGGGCGAGGTCATCGGCACAGCCGAGTTAGATATAAATATCAGCGAGAAAACAACAGTTATAAACAAACTCAAGGAAACCGACCTTAATAACGCCAAGATCAAAGTTTGTATCGGAGAGGACCCGGAGATAGAGATCAACGGCCAGAAGATAAAGCTTAAAGATGTGAAGTTTGAGCAAAAGAAGGGCGACCCGCAGAAATATAAGGTTGATGCATCGGCAGAGGCAGGCGAAGCATGGCAGCAGATTGATAAGCTTTCTGATGAATTGAAACAGCTTGCCGCGAATAACGCCGGAGCCGATGTTGTAGGACAGCTTATGCAAAGGATAAGACAGGTTATTGTGGACTTGGCCAAGCAAGGTAAATTAGCCGCGCCAAACGGCTCACCGGTAGTGCGCGTATTTACCACAGAGCAGGGATCTGTTTATATGCAGACTGCTGACGGTCAAATACGCAGGGTAAAATCATTCCACGGCAATACAGGCGGTGAAGATGCAGGGCTTCATGATTGGCATCAGCATGCCATCTTTACAAGTGGTGAGAATGCCGCAAACTTTAATAACGCGCTTAATCTTTTGGCGTATAGAGGCGTTAAGGTGCTTCTTGGTTTTGAAAATGGCATAGCGCGGGTGTATTTGTTTGATCAGGCATCCAAAGAATGGCGTGTTGCCCAGTGGTCCGACGCGTATCGCTACGCCGCAGAAACTGGCATAGGCAAAGACGGTGAAATCGCAGCGTCTTATTCTAATGCGCCTGTTCCCGAAGCGTTATTGCTGGAATGGAATTCTAAGGACGGCACAACCATTGATGTTGTCCATCCCGGTTCAGAGGTCAGCGAATCGCTATTTGAACAAGGCACGGCTGTAGAACCCGCGTCAAATCAGCAGGTTTCCGGCTCCGGAAGGCACGGCGTGGCAGAAGAAGGTTTAGCCAGAGAAACCAGCCGCAACATTAATAATTCTTCATTGATTACGCTAGGCGGAAAAATTGGTGAACGCGCCAGCCAGTTCCCCGGAGTGCGTGTTTTGATGTCTAACCTTTATGAGCTTAATTCAAACCATGACCGGGAATTTGTTTTTGATGAGGATCCGAACACGATTTATCTTGCGCAAACCGCGACCTTAGAAGACTTAGAGCATGGTTTGATTGAATCTTTGTCCCGTTCAGGCGGAGTTTCTTATGATAGAGCGCAAAGCCGAGCAAATCTTATTCATAATATGGCAACAGAGGGAGAAGCCTTACCGATACATCATCCTGAAGCGGCTGCGGAAAGCGCGTTTACAGAGCAGCACCTTAATGATATCGGATATTGGTTTGCGACAAACGAAACCAAGACCGTTTCTGCCGGATATGAAGCACTACAGGGCGTAAAAGGCGGTGTTTATCTGGGTGTTGGATTTGGCGGCCAAAACCTTTCCTTGGTTTCCAGAGGTGGGTTTGATTACTTGGTGATTGCGGATATCAATCCTTTTGGCGCGGAAATATTTATCCCGGTTAGGAATTTGTTAATTTCTCTGTCAGGCAGCCGCGCGCAGTATTTGGCACTACTTGCGGGAGTGGAATTTAGTGAAAGAGAATTACAGAAATTAGAAAATGCCAGTTTATCCCAGCTTAAAGACGCGATAAGCCGGAAGCTGGACAATACCAGCGAAAAAGACTTTATCGCGGCAAGAAAACAGGCTTGGAACATAGTCTCACTTATGTTCCCTGCGCAGCTGCAAGAGCCGCTTAAAAAGTTCTGGGCTAAGTATTTCATGAAAAAAGGAGAATTTTATCTTGTCCTGAACATGTTGGAGAAAATGTCCGGGTTGGATAAAATCGGTAACGAAACCTGGCTTTCCAACGAAGCCAATTACAGAAATATTAGGGTAATGGCCAAAGAGGGCAGGATTATTGGCGTTACTGCGGATTGGTCCAGCAAACAGGATATTATTAAGGTAAGAGACTGGCTTTTGGCTAACCAGCTTAAAGTTAGTACAGTGTATATTTCAAATCTTGTGGATTGGCTGCGCAGTGCGCGCATGGAGAGCGGAAAAGAAATAGTATTAGCCAATATCGCCTCTTTGCCGCTTGCGGACCAAGCAATACTTTTAGCGCTTAATCTTGATCATGCTGCAGGGTTTACAGCAATGCCTATTGGCGCTCAGAGTAGTCCCGCGCCAGGAGAAAAACCTGTCTCCAAGGGGCAGAATCAGGCTTTGCCTGCGCAGGCGCCGGCAAGGGCTACGCCGCCAAATACTTTTGGCAGTGTGGTAGGAGGTTTAGGCACAAGGACTTTTGTCCCAGCTTTGGGTATTTTAGGTTTAGTTAATGCCGCGCAAGGCGTAACCCTGCCAGTCACGATTAGTCATCTTCATTGGACACAGACCGGAGGCCCTGCCGTAAGCGGGCCAGGCGGTATTAATATGGCTGCTGTGCTGGCGCAAGCACAGGCAGTCGTTGAACAAATACTCGCGCAAACAAATTGGTTTGTAGTAATAGGTGTATTACTTGCAACAGCAGCATTAGTAATAAGTATAGTTGGTGCCCGCAGTTTGCCTGGAAAAGTTTCGGCGCAGGCTGAGGGGAGTTCTACAGGTGCAAACAGTAAAGATCAGAACAGCGCAGGTTCTGGAGCCGGCAATAGTGCAAACAGCTCTGGAAACGGTGGTTCGGGAAGTGCTGTTCAGATAGCCCAAATAAAAGTAATTAAACCGCCTATTTTTAGGCGGATCTGGTCGTTTATAGCCGGTTTATTCCATTCAAATCCCAGCGAAAACCGTAGTGCCCGCAGTCCGCCTTTGTCAGCTATCAGCAAAAAATCTTCCAAATTAGGCGCATTTGTTACCACAATCACACAATCAATTAAATTATTAACCAAAGCCCTTCGATTTTACTCAGGGCAAGCCGTTAACTATATCTTCCGTGGCAGGAATATTAGTAACGGCATTGTTGTTTTTGGGAGCTCTGCAGCGTTCCTGACCTCCAGGACACTGACCCGCGCTGTGGAGCTCCTGAAACAACTCAAGACACCCCGCGCTAATTGGAATTGCGCGGGTGTTGTTTCTTCTAAACAAGGAGGTGTACAATGGTTAAGATCAATTACACCGATCCAGAACTCCGTTTCGACCATCTCGTCATATTCGAAAAAGACCACACTATCTTCGCTGTGGCGCGCTACCACGAACACGTCAGGATATTCCTTGTATATGAAAATACTGGTAACGTCTATAGCCGCAATGGCCGCATTGACAGCTGGGAATTCCTTACCGAAGATGAATCCGCAATTGTGCTTAAGCGCATTAAAGAGTCCCGTCCCAATATTCCTGTTTTCCACCTTAATGATAGCTGTGATCGGGAACAGCTGGTCGCCGCTTAAACCAGTTATTGCTGATAATGGTGTGCGCCCAGTTCCTCCTGTAGAAGGAATTCCTTCTGGATTGCCCCAAAAATGCAAAAATGAAAAACAGTCTAAGAAAAAGCCTGTTAAGGAAGAAAAGAAGCCGGCTAATCCCGAAGGCGTAGGAGGCAATATTGATGTATGCGCATTTGCGCGTAACGGCGGACAGGGCAGAAACGGCGGTAAGGTAGTAAGAGGTTATGGCGCTATCGTGGGCATGATCGGTATAGTGCTGTTCCTTTCTTCCCATGCCTTCGCCGGAATTAAGATGGATCCGCAGGTGCATGCTACTTTATTAGAGCGCGCCATGGCCTTTGTGGGAGAACACGGCTTGGCGATTATATTAGGCATTGGCGGGCTTATGACCCTGGCAGCACTGTATTTTACTATAAATTTATTCAGGGCCATTTATTATTTCAACACTGTAAATTCCTTATTATCTACAGCAGCGGGCATGAATTTAGTAAAGATGAAAGAAGGCCGGATAGTAGAAGTTAAGGGGGTTAAGAGTTCAGATGATCTGAAGTATTTTGTGCTTAGGGCTGAAATGGTAAGAGAATACGGAGATTTCTACTTGTCTGCTATAAATACAAATACTTTTATCAAGATATCAAAGAAACTTATCCGGGAATTAGAATTAGCTTTAGGTATTAAGTTCGATAAGAAAAATGGGGACGGTTCTAATTCATCCAAGCCCGGCGCAGTGGTGAACACAATATTAGCTGTTTTTACTATTGGCTTATTTTATTATGCCGCGCAATATCTTGGGCATAGTGGGATGGCTTTGGCAATAGTGCCGTTGTTAGCCACTAGCAGGAGTATTTTTGATAAAGCCGTAAGGAATCAGTCAGAGAAAATTATCAATTTCACGCAAGCTATAGGGGTTGCTTTAGACGAACAAGATATTTCTATTATACAGAAGATACGTTTTAGTGATGAACTCCGTGACAATTTTGCCCGGGCAAAGAAATATAACTTTCATTTTAAAGCTGTTGCCGCGTTATTCCTGCCGGTTGCCAATGACGGTATTGAGCATCTCCATGGCAAGTACCTCTATGATATTGCGCACAAATTGGGAGTGAATATAAAGGATATTAAGGACATAGTCTTAGGGGGAGTTTCTTTAGAGAAAATCGGGGAGGGCGCTCATCGGTTTGTATATAAAGTTACTATTAAAACAAATGACACGACCAAAGAATTTGCTTTGGCTATTGATAGGGAATTCAGGGGTATTAAGATTCAGGATTTAGAAGAGCATAGCAAGGCCGAATTTGACAATCTGCATCGTTTATATGCCGTGGCACAAAATATATTGCAGAGGCCATATGGGTATGCTGATTATGGCTATAGTTATAATAAAAAGAATCACTCTATGCGTGTAATTTTTAAAGAGTATTTGCCTGGTCTTGATTTGAGGCGCTATATTAAGATTTTCATGACACAAGGCAAGATGAGCCAAGATGATAAAATCAAAATGCACGCAATTTTCCAGTCTGCCGGGATAATGGCCGCGCAGTTCTATATTCTTACTAAGGGTCAATTCCCCACCGATATAGTTACAAATCCAGAGAATATCATTATTACAGAAGAAAACGGAATATTTAAAGCCAGGATCTGTGATTTGGCTTGTCCAGTTAAAGAGACTCCTGATATAGCATTTGAGTTTAAGGTATCGGTTAGTGCATTGAGGCGAATGATCCGTAAAAATGAAATAAACAAAGAGTTCTTATTTGATATTATTAATGCTTTTGTAGATAGAATTTCTCAGGAAGATCCAGGGTTGGCTGATAGATTAAATAGCGCCATAATGAATAGGTTGTCTGCAGGAAAATTGCCTAAGACAAGTTATGGCTCTGTGGTGGGGATGATTTTGGCGGCAACCGCGCTTCCTTTTACGACAGGCATGATGTTAAACGGCTCAGAAATACAGGATTTAGCAATTTATGGATTGGGAGCAGTTGCGTTTGTCCAATCCTGCGCACACTTATATTTTTGGCATGAAAGGAAACAGATCCACAAGAATGCCAAATCTTCTTTAGATGAAAATGATAAGGGCGGTTCTAATGCGCATCAGTCTGGAATTTTGATGGCCCTGATTGGTTCGGCAGTGTTATTGATGTCACAGCAGGCGCAGGCAGGGCAAGAGACTGTGCTTAATGAGCAGGTTGTTCAGGGGGCCTTAAGCAACCTTGTATTTCTGAAGGCTTTAGTTATTTTCTTAGGTATAGCTTTAGCGGCCAGCGTGTATTTTAAACTGTATAAGATGTATAAAATGGCGGTAATAAAGCAAGAGATTAATCCGCGAAAAGTTTGGAAGGCCGCGATGATTACTGTGGCGTCGGGCCTTGGTATTGCTTTTGGCATAAAAGCTTTCTTCCCGGAAATGGCTGTTAAAGAAATATTCAATAGTATTGCGGCGCTTTCTGCTGTAGGGTTCTTAGCCGGAGTATCTTCATTATCTTTATATGCCAATAACAGCTTGCCGGTGTTAAATGGTTACCAAAAATATATAGCGTTACGGATATATAAGATAGCTATGATTGCCAATATCACTATGACTATCGGGATAGCCGCATTGATATTTTATAAAATATCTTTAATTATCATTGGTATTGGTATTTTTGCCGTGATAGCTTTGGGTGTTGAATGGGCAGCAAGAATGGCGCAGATTTTATCAAATTTAGAGAACCCGACGATCTTGAAAAAGGGCGTGCCGCCGGTTGACTTTCGACGATCATCTGAATTGCCCGGGGCAGGCGCGAAGGTGAATACAAAGACTTCCGTAAAAGTCTATGACATTACTTCTATCGGGTATATGTTTGTTGATTTTGTTAAATTGACTAAGAAATTATTTCTTGATGCGGTTAAAATAATCAGGACTTATTTTGAAAGAAAGAACGCGCAAGTAAAAAGAGAAGAGGTTATTAAGCGCACTCCCACGGCATTAAAATACAATAATGGGCTTAGATTATTTGCTATAGCCGCAATTTTAATCTCTGCTTTGCTTTGCCTGCCGGCAATGGCAATGGGGGTTAATGGATTAGGCCCGATACTCCAGAGCTTGAGCATAGCCTGGTTAGCAGTGCCATTCTTGGGATGGCTTGCCTTTAAAGATAAGCTTAAGAATAAATTCTTGGTGGTTATTTTCTATCTCTTTGGTTTCGGCGGCGTGGGGTCAGGCGCGGCAGGCGCGGTTAACAGGACCGCGGCAAATACAAAGACGTTATCGCAAAACATTGTTAAGATTAATAAAAATGAACAGCCAATAAAGAAAGTGGCTCTTAATGCTAAACCTACGACTACCGGGCCTCCGGTTATCGCCTACAATGACCAAGACCTTGAAATAGCTTCAAAAATACTCTGCGGTGAAGGCGTGGAATTCCTGCCGGGATTAGAAAAAGGCGACAAAGAAGATATAGAAGCGGCCTCTGCAATTGTCTGGAATGCGGTTAACCGCGTTAAGTCAGGCAAGGCCAAAGAATTTGGAATCAAGAATGGCGAGAAATACACCTTAACCTTACAATCAGTTTTCTTACGTAAATACGCTTATTCCTGCGTGCTGGATAAGAACTCCAATTATTATAAAGCCAGCCCAAAGCACCTTTCTATTGCCAAAATATTTGCAAAGCGCGTTTTTGATGGAGAAATTGCCGATCCGACCAGCGGCGCCGTGCTTTATTACAGCCCCAAGGCCATGGTTCCCAAGAACAGCCAGCCTTCCTGGGTAAAAGGCGATAATAAAAATCCGGACAATTTAGTATTTTGCGGCACCTTCGGCGGGCAACTTTATTATAGATATCCTTCTGCAGTTCAATATAAAAAGACCGCCCTTCTGATAACGCGCGTAGGAGTCTTCTTTACTGATCAGCCAATTAAGACAGCAGCTGTAGCAGTAATGATGTTATTTGCTTCATTGCTGGTTAATACTGCTCAGGCAGGGCAGGTTTCCGGAGCGAAGGAAGCTATAAATTGTAATATTAGCACTGAGGTGGGGTCATTAGGTTACGTGTTTGGGCTATTAGCATCATTGGCAATGTTACTTTGGCTTTTCCCGAAAACCAGAGATATGTTATTCGGTGGAACTGCGCGGCAGAAAGAATCTCTCGCATCAGCCGATACTCTATCCGACGAACAGATTGTAACATACGCATTTTCCAGCGACGTATTTGACGCGTTAGTGATTTCCGGAAAAGTGTATGTTACCTTTAAAGACGGCAGGAGAAGGCAGAGGTTAAACGGTAATGAGAAAAAGTCTCTGGAGAATATTTTATTACGCCAGATCGCAAGGATAGAATTAGCTATACCGGTAGCCGAAAATAAAAAAGATGACTTCCGGGTAAATAAGTTAGAAGTAAATTTAGCGGCCAAGCAAGCAGCCCTTGATTGGTTAAGAAATAAAGATAACGCCCTTGGCGCAGTTGTCCTGAATGTGTTAAAGTCCGTTTTTGTTGCCGGATTAATTATTTTGGCGCAGATAATGTTAAACCACTCTGCTGCCGCAGGCATGGCAATGGCAGGGGTGCCATTCTTCTGGAGATGGGGAAGATATGATATGAAAAGGTATTCAAGGCGCGTTAAGGCAGAGCTTAACAGCTTTAACTTAAAGAAAACGATTGTAAATGAAATTGTTTTTCCTGCCGAAGCGGCGATTGAGGATTTTGCAAAGATTATTGAGAGTAAAGACGGCCCCAGGCCAGAAGAAATAAAAGCGATTGTGGAAGCAGCTGAAATTATTCATCAATTAAAGCGTTATAGGAATAATTACAAGATGCAATATGACTTTGGCTCGATTTTCTCTTACGCCGGAAAACCTATAATTGCCATCAGGCATTTTCACAAAGCCCGCAGGATGGTAGCCGGCATTAAAGGCAGAGAAAAGGCGTATATGGGACTTAGCTTTGAAATCGCAATATGTTATCTTACTATGGCGTCTACACAACGCGATAACTTACGGAAAATAGTATTATTAGAAAAGGCCGTCATCTATTTAAAGCTGGCTGATACCGGTGATACGAAAGCCAATGATCTATTGAAATACGCTTCGGAAGAATTAAGTAAAATGCGCAAAGAAGAAGGTATTCTTAACGCAGAGGACAGGGCTGCTACGGAAGATGACCGCGTCGCCGCGCTTGAGTTAATAGATCAAGAGTATTTGGAAGGGATGAGGTTGCTTGAGCTTGGAAAGTTTAATAACGCCATTGGTTATTTTACGAGGGCCTTGTTTGCCATAGGAAAAGACCATTTACTTGAGGTAAAAAAAGACGCGGTTCTAATATCTCTGGCGCAGGCTTATTTGGGCAAGGAAAATTATACGCAGGCAATTAGATTCTTCGGAAAAGCGCTTCGTGTTCCCGGCTTAAGCACCATGAAAGAGTTGACAGCTTTAGCAGGCCTTGCCGAGGCGTTTTACTTAACAGGTGAAGATGGGTATATAAAAACAATAATGGGCCGCGCCCGAGATATATTAAAAAGCAACGCAAGCAGGAAACTTACGGATAACACGCTTTACGCTTTGGCAAAGATTGCTTTCTATTTTGGCCATTCGTTGCTTAATTCCGGCGATGTCGCTAATATCGCGGCAAGCAAGGAATTTTTTACCGTATCTGCGCAATATTTCCGGGAGGTGGATGATTGGGCGGCTATGGACAGGGCGCTGGCCAAGGCCAATGGCGCGGATTATTTAGTAAATGCTCCTCTTGTGCCGCAGGAACAGGCAATAGCTCAAAATTCGGATGATTTCGCAAGCCATTTTGATTCAGGAGAAATGTTATTCAAAGAAGGCAAATACAGAGAAGCAAGGAATGAATTTGACGCGGCATTTTATTCTACTTTGGATAAAGATTTACAAGATATGGCTTACGCGAAGATTATTGAAACACAGTATGCATTAGAGCGGCAGGAGGAAACAAATATACAAAAGTCAAACCACCATCGCGAGGGCGGGTTTGGAATAAACGCGGTGCTGGTGGCGGTGGCAGTTATAGCAGTAAGCGTGCTTATCGCAATTTTTATTCCCGCTGCGGCATTAGGTGCTATTACTAAGATTTCTTGGGCGGTGTCAATAATCGCCTTTAGCGCGGCAGGCGTATTATTGCTAATTAATAAATTATTAAGCCTGGCAAAGCCGGAATTTCTTAATGGCCAATCTTACAAATTCCTGGCTGGGTTAAAAAATAAATTCTCTGATGTTTCCGCTAAAGTGCAGAAATACACTGAGCAGGTAAGCCCTCTTGCGGATAGGATTCTTCAGTTAGAAGCGTTGAAAGAAAAGGCAGCAAGTCAGTTAAGTAAGCTGCAAAAAGATGTAAAAATAAATGGTGCTTACCCGGAAGCTCTGGAAGAGATAAAGCAATTACAGCGTAAAGAGAAGAAAATCGAAGCCAGCATAGCAAGGCTTCGTAGTCAGATTGAAGCCTTGCCGCAGGCGCCTTCAAACACCGAACATCTTACTTACGCGGCATTAAGCCAGTATCATACTTGGGTTAAGTCGTATTTATCCAAATTTGGTAATGTTTTACCTGATCAGAAAAAGATGAGCAGAAAATTGGCAGAGCTTATCTGGGCATATCTTGAGCAGGAAATGATAGATACAATAGGCGATAATTTTGATGCGCAAGCCTTAAAAATGGCGCTGGCTATTCCGGAAGCAATATTAAGCCTTGCCGCTTATAAGAATATAGTTTCCCTGGCAATATCTAAGGCGGGAAACTCTTTAGAAGAAGAACACGCGGCAATAATAAACGGCCTTAAGAGTGATTTTAGCTATCGTTATAATAAGTCTGAAGCTTTGAAATTGCAGGGTGATGCTTTAAGAAGCGAGGAACTTGCCAAGAGAACTTTAAGAATGGCAGCTTATAAAAAGCTTAAAGAAGCTGTTCAGGCTCTGCAGGAAAGCATAGCTTCCTTAAGAGAAAGCGCGCGCAACTTGAACACTGTTTTTGGCCAGGAGGCTTGTCCTGCAACTGTATCTACAAGAAAAAATTCTCCTTGGGCAGGGCTTGTCATAATATTTGGCTTCTTCTCTATTTTGGTCGCAGGGGCATGGGCGGGTTTAAGTGTTGATTTTAATTCATATAACGGTAGCAATCTAGCATTCGCAAACAATGATCCTAACCATACGCCTTCTTTTATGCCGCAGTTTGGTTTTGATCAACAGTATGATCATAACGCCAACCAGAAGCTGTTGGCGGATTTATCAGACATCCTTAAAAAGAACGCGCAGTTAGGCGTTAATGATCCAAATGTTTCCGTCTCCGCAGAAATAAAGAGCCTTAATGAACTGTTGCAGCAGGAAGAAAAAGATTTGCAAAATGATAAACAGTTATTAAATCAATTACAGCAGGAGAAGGTAAAGCTGGTTGAGCAATTAGCAGCAATTGAGCCGGATATGGCAGAAGTTAAAGAGGCAGCAATAGAGCAGACGGATTTAAAGTTAGAAGGTTCCCAGACTTTATTGAACGGCAAGCCGTTCTACGGCTTGACTATTGATGCCCAGACTTTCGATAAGTCTGATGTCGTCCGCCTTATCGGTAACGCAGAACGCACCTATTATCCGCTAAGTACAGATATCTTAAAGGTGATTATTGAGCAGGGAAAAACTAAGGTGCTTTCTATCGGTATTCCTTTGGACGGCTATGCCTATAATCACCTTACTAATTTCTGGGGCCAAGTTGTTCCTTCTATGGATGAAAGAATAAGCATGACTTCAGGCAATTTAATCTCTTATATGCAGGAAGTATTGAAACTTGCACAGGGCAAGATGGAAGTCGTTTTTGAGTTGGGTAACGAATACAACATGTCCGGCAGGTATACTGCCTGGACCGGAAAGCCGATAGAAGAATATTTCGCATTAGTGGATAGTTTAGCCAAAGATATTCATAAGAAGCTTGGGGAAAATGTAAAGATTTCTGTGGTATTAGGAGATGAAAATATTGTTGCGCATCTTGCCCAAATAATGAAAACCGATGTAGATATGATCGGGCTTAATTGGTATAGAAATATAGGCGATATTGTAAGCGTTTATGAATTAGCCAAGAAGCGAGCAGGAATTGCTAAACCTGTATATGTTGCTGAGGCTGGCGTATCTGGCCAAGAGGGAGAAGATTTCCAGAAACAGGCAGCATTAGAGATCTGGCGTCAGGCAAAAGAAGAAGGCATAAGCATCTTCTTTATGAGCCTTGAGGACAACAAGAGAAAAGGTGGAGAGCAGGATAAGCAGGATCACAAAGAAGATTATTGGGGTTGGTTAAGAGCAGATGGTTCTAAGAAGCCAGTTTATGACGCGATGCAGCAAAAGTGGCTTGAGGATGATAAATCCCAAGGTGAAACACTTAAACCTCAAAGTATTGTATTGCCAAATAAAATCCAGTTAGAGGCTCCTCGTAATAAAGGTCCTCCAAAACATCCCGGTTTATTAAAGCGCTTTGCCCAAAGCACAATTCTCCGTTCCGCCTTAACTTTGAATTCTGTTGTTGCCCCTCAAGCACAGGCAATAGCTTATACTCCAGTTGATCAATTTTCACCCAAGCTTACATATATTAATTACGCCAGCCAAGTAGCGGTGGATGATTTCGCTAAGATAACCGAACTTAAAGACAAGATCGCCGCGCTTGACGCGAAGATTAATGAAATCAAAGGGCGCATTGCCCAGAGAGAAACAAAGATCAAGCAGTTAGGGCAAGAGATAAGCAATAGCCTCTTAGGGCAGAATGTTAAAACAGCGCCAGTTCAAGTAAATAATGATCCTAATGTGCCGGTTGCGGCTGGGCATGACCTTTCCAGAGAAGAAAAGATAGAGCTTATTAAATTAGAGCGGGATAAGATTTTAGCCACGAATTCTGCAAAGCTAAAAGAAATAAGAGACCAAATTTCCAGCAACCGCGATGAATTGCGCGAAGAGCTCTTAAAATTAAATAAAGAAATAACTTTTGCTCAAGACGCGCTTGATAAGAAGAACAGCCAGAAGATTACTATACCTAACCAGCTTAAAGCAGAAGTTGAAAATCTTTTGGATCAGGCCGGAAAGGTTAATAGCGAAAAAGTGATCGCACTGCTTGAAGATTATAGCGATGATAATCTTAGCAAGAAGAATATGGCGCTTTCTGCCGAAGATATGTCATTCAGGGATGTCGCTTATTTTGAGGCTACCTTAGGAAGCGCCTATGAAGCATTCATACAGCTTCGCCAGACGTATTTTGAGGTTTTGAAGGCCAGCAAAGATAAGAATTTGTATGATCTGGTTTCGCTTTATATAGCTGTAGAGCAGAATTTTGCCAATACCATGATCAATTTAGGCAAATTCAAGAATACTTATCTTGGGCTTCAATTAGGCGGGGATGTTGCCGCTTTAGTAGACGCAGTAAATATTATCTACGGGTTCGGCCAGAAAGAAATCACCGGAGGCACCAATATCGCTTTGGCATCAATTGCTTTATATGATGATATCGTTACTATCCTGCAGCTTCCTAAGTATCACAAAATAGCCCACGGTATAGGCGGTTTAGCGCTTAAATATGAGGGTGATGTAGTAGACCGTTTTGGGGTGACTGTTTTTGGGTTAAACCTTGGCTTGGGCAAGGAAGGGTTGTTTGGGAAAGATGATGGAACTCTGCTGGGGTTGCGTTTAGGAAAAGTTGGTTGTGTTACTGTTGGCAAGCAGACCAAGATTGGCCTTAATGCCTGGATTGCCCGCGTAGAGGCAGGAGTGGATTTTGAGCATCGCCTCGGTAATATTCTTCCCAATATTATTTTGAATGGTTCGCTGTTGAACGATAATATTTATCTTATCAAAACTGAATACGGAGCTTATTTATATTTCCCGACTATTGTCAACAAGGATGGGGTGAATCAGTTTAATGCCGAATTCGGCAATGACAAGACAGATTATTACAATATGGAAAATTTTGGCGAGGCCTTAAATAAACTTATCGGCGCTTTATTTACTAAACAGCCGCAGTATCGTAATTTCCCGGTTGTGGTGTTCCCGTCTTTAGCGCAGCATGAAGTTACTTACCGCGCGGTAACAGGGGAAGAGCCGGATACTGATGATCAAGTGCAGTATTGGATGTCCGCGGACATAAATACCCATGAACAGATTATTTATCGCAGGAATATAACCAAAAATACCAATGAGATTGTTTCTAAGACAAATATGTATTATCGCGACGAAGACAAGCTGACCATAGACTTCCGCAAAGAAAAATTATCTTTATCTACCGAGCAATTCTTGCGTTTTCAGAATCTCTGGCCTTGGCTGACCAACCAGGCCGAGAAAGAACAGCCTTATATTTTAATGCGCATAACAGGGCAGCGCGACTTAGCCAATATAGACGTGATGTTCCATAATATGCTTAAGAATGGCGGATTAAGCGATATATCTACTGGTAATTTCACTCCCGCGCAAAGCTTTGAAGATTCTCCGGTAACTGTATCTGCAGATGCCCCGCTTATTAAGAATGGCGCCTTTGTGGGAGAAGACGCGCAGAACATCTTTATGGATAAAGCGCCTTTAAATCCTTATAATCGTCAATTTGCCATCGGCGGTTTAGAGAATATGCTTATTAAAATGTATATGCGCGAAGGTAAAATGGGCGTGCAGACCGCATACATTGTGCGCGACGGCGTGAGATTTGATATTAAAAAAGACGAAGCTTTTGTGACAGGTATCCTTCCCAAGGGAACAGAATATAAATATACATATGAAGTTACCGGGCAAGATGGGAAGATCCACACAAATACTATTACGCAAGTTACTCAGCAGGATGAGAAAATAGTAAATATATTTGGGTCTTCAGATTTAGGGTATAAGCTTGGCAAGCAGCATTTTGCTTTTGTTACGCCTGTAGTCGTAGATGTTCCTTACGCGGTTGTGCATACTTTCAAGAATCACGCTCCTTATTCTTATAGGCTTAGCGTTGCCGATGTCTTAGCTTTACACAGCCAAGGCAAGATTTCCAAAGACAAGGTCGTGGTTGACTTTGGTGATGGCTTAGACAAGGTAACTTTAGGAACAGATGTGAATAAAGTCTGGGCTGCCCCGTATTTAGCTGAAGGCGTGGATGCCAACGGCAAGAAAACAGTTATTCCCGGGGTCATTGAATACGCCGATTCCGTTAAATATGCAGAAGGGGTTGATCAGAACAATGTATTTGCGTATATTACCCAGCCCGACGGCACGAAGCTCGGTGTTTCAAGAGAGCAGGCAGGGCTTGTTATCCAAAAGCAATTAGAAAAAGTCAATGTTTCTGCCTTAGAGACAACTCCCGCAGTATCTACTGAAGCTGTTCCGCAGGTATATCAGGATTTATCTAATTATTTCACTAAACTAAACAACTTAAGCGTAAACGTACATTCTTATCAATATCAGAAAGCTTTGTATGAATGGCTGAATAATGTTTACCGTGTCCTGCCACAGGCGCAGGAGAACACAAGGATTGATTTAGAGAATAAAATGTTCATGCAGTATCTTATCACCCAGTCAGGTTTGTGGGCAGGCGAGAGAACCGCGTGGATTGATAAGAATATTGAAACGGCGCAAGAAAATAAAACAAAGGCCCAAGAAAATTATAATCAAGCTTTAAATAAAGCAGATTCCGGTATTACCGCCTTAACAGGTGAAATCGCGCAAGCCCAGCAGGAGTTGGCGCAATTAAACTCCCTGCGCCAGAAATATATCAGTAATGGGAATAGCGGGTTAGTGGCTTACTACAATGAATTAATTCCCAAGGCACAGGCTAATATTAATAGTTTAAATCAGCAGCTTACGCAGGCGCAGATATATAAGGGCAGGTTAGCGGGTCAAGATCAAAGTCTTGATGAGGTTCTGGATTTAGTAAATGCTACTAATGCTTTGAAGAATTGGGAAGACAGACGAGGATCTGTCCCCACAGAATCACAGTGGTATAAAGATCCTCAGGGCTCCGCAGAACGTTGGGCTAATGCGCAGTTGGCTGCCGCCACTGAACAATGGGATGACGCTCAGAAGTCATTGGGTTATGTTCAGGCAAAAGTTAACCTTGCCAAACAGGGAGTCCCTTATGCCCAACAGGAATATGCTAAGGCGTTGCAAAGCCAGGCAGCTTTGTCCAGTGAAATTGCAATTCTGGGATCAAATGATAAGTGGAGCATTAATTGGCTTAAGCAACAGCTTGCAGCAGCCAATAACGCTTCTGGGATACCCGCAGAAGAGAAACAAAAGAACATTGATTATTGGTCGGTGCGTTTGAATGATGCTACCGCGCGCTACAACAAATTAAAGGACACATTGATCGTTGATGCTAATAAATATGTTACCAAGACCGCCAATGACGTTCAGAAGGCTGAAGAATACCTGAATAAAATCCAGAATTCAAATGATAAGACAGATGAAATTGCTTCATTGCCGGAGATAACCGCCTATATAGAAGAATTAAAGAAAGATATGGGCGAAGATATGGATAAAACAATGGAGTATCTTAGGAATCGCACAGAGACGATTAAAAAGGCTGGGGAATTATTGGCGCGCTTCCAGGATGCAAGAGACAATGTTCTGGACTTAAGCGACCAGATTGCCAAACAATCTATGCAAGTTCAGAAATACAAGAGCGCCCTTAATGCGCAAGCAAAAGAAATTAATGCTATGTCTAAAGATTTAGCAGCAAAATATCCTAACCTGCCGGTGTTTACTGAACAAGAAGTAAAGGAGTTGGTTGAATCAGAAAATCCACAAGGGTATTTAGGCTCTTATATGAATAATGCTTTTTGGGGCGATGGGAATCTTAATAATAACGCTCAAGTGACTAATCTCTACGATGCCTTTGGGAATAAGATTGATTTATACAGTGTTTCTGTGCAGTATCAGGGCACGCCCGATACGCTTCAGCGCGGTGTTGGCGTGCGTACTGCTGTGGGAGACAATGCGACCAACCTTATCGCTGTGGGCATTGCTGATAGAACAAGTTATCAAGAGAAGAAACCCGGAGAATTTGAGAAAGTCAAAGAACGCCGCATGATCTTAGTGGAGAATGCGGCCTATGCTAAGGATAATATTTCAGCAGCCTATGTAGGCTATGCGGATTTGTCTTTGGATAATAAAGGAAACATTATAGTGCAGGATGTGCATTTACGCGATGATCTGGCGAATAATTATTTTGCGGAATTAAGCGCAGGTGGCGTGTTTACTGATGCTAAGGGCAAAGCAGATTTTATTATCCATGACAAAGAAGGAAAAGAGATTATCTTGCCGCGTTCAATGATGCTTCGCGAAAGATTGCTTTATACAAGCGTTGGTTTTGGCTGGGAAAATAAAGAAACCGGCACGATGTGGAAAGTTTTCGTAAGGCCCGAGTGGGATACTTCCAAGTGGGCAAGTAAGTCTTTTTATCCTTATGTTGGCGCGGAAGGAAAACTTCCTGTTGAGGCTTTGTCCAATGATAACTTTAAGACTTCCGTAGGCGGACGCGCAATGTACGCTGGCAGCAAATCATTTAAAGGAACAGCCTTTGTTACTATTGAAATGCCCAAAGACATGGCCTTTACCGTAGAGGCTGGCGTGAACGATAAATATGATATGAAGTCTCTTAGCTTTGGCTTGGATGTCCCGGTGCCATTCACAGAGGACGCCTCAGCCAATATTAATTATGGCATTAATTGGTTTAATGGCGGAAAGTACGATGGCTTTGGAGTTACCTTTGGGCCGTTGGCAAGAGTTGCCAAAGAAAAGCGCGTAGATTTATTAGGTATTCCGGCAGAATTCCCCTTAGATTGTTATTTTGGATTCCAGCCTAATAGGTCGCAGGCTCCTCCTGTTGTGCAAAATTCTCCCGCAGAACTTTCCCCTGTATTAAATACCACCCAAGAAGGAAATCCGGTTGAATTCGGACCGGGCGCTTACCAGGATACTACTAAATTAAAAGAATCAAATATCGGCATTATCTCCGGTACTTCGGAAATCGTGGATATAAATGAAAGAGATTATGTGAACGCGCGCGCGCTTAATTCCTTGTCCAAGGGCGAATTACTTAATGAAGAAATTGACTATAGAAAAGGCGAAGGTTATTTTAACTGCAATCAGGAAATAGACAGAGAAGTTTGTGTCGGCGATGATACAGGCCGCGCGCTTATCTTGCCTAAGAATTACCGCCTGAAGGAATTTCCAGAAGCAAAGTCACCGATTATTGTCAAAGCCGGAGCTTCTGTATTAGAGAAAATCCAGAATTTTGAGAATGATCCTAACGCAGTTGCGCTTGTGTCAGATCTGGAGAATGGGCTTGTTGTTTTGGATGAGAAGAAATTAGAAGAGCATGCTTTAGCAGGTAATATTTATGCTGATTTTGCCTATGACGCAGAAGGGAAAATTAAGTTAGACGCTTCCGGGAAAAATGTATACAAGTATTTTGTCGGCAATAATTTATTGCGCTTTAGCGAAAAAGGATATCAAGCTTTAGACGCATTAGCGCAAAAATATATTGTCAATCCGATTAAGTCAGGCGATAGGATACATTTAGAATATTTAACTGAAGCCCAGTTTGCCAAGGTTAAGGATTCAGATGCGTTTGAGATAAAGAAAGAGAATGCCTGGGACGTTTTCTATAACAAATCCAGCGGCCTTGCGTTATCGCTTCCGGGTTACCTTACGGACCGCCAGTTGGCATTCTTAGAATGGCGCCTCTTTGTCGTGGAAGGCAAATTGACCATCGGAGAAAACAAAGAATCTTATAGCGATGAAGATAGAGTAATTATCTTTAAGGATTCAACCGATACTTTGATTTACAACGAAAAAGGAGAACAGGGGTTATTGAATGCGCCTGTTACCAAGGGCATGTTGCTGGGGGCAAAGGTTAATGTGCCTGTTAATAATTCCTGGAAGAATATTCAATCCACCCAAGGCACGGATAAAAACGGAAAGTATATTTGGTATAAAGATAACAATAATAATGGCCGGCCTGAAATCGGAGAGCAGGAATCTTTTGAGCATTCTGTGGGTGAAAAAACTTCAGAAGTAGAAAAGCTATTGTTTGATGGCTGGAAGCCGGTGAATATTCTTAACATGAACGGCGTAAGAATACAGGAAAATGGTTTATTAGGTGATTCTTTAGGTCAGATGTATCAAGAGAATCTCCTGTTAGTTAAGTTAGTTGAGGCTGATTATAGTGTGGTATGGGTTAAGAATGGCGATTTATCCGACCCGAATATACGCGCCAACTTAGCAAAAGAAATTTATAATGGCGGTACATTGATGCGCCTTGTTTCCGGAGGAAATGCCGTAGAGTATGTGTACCCGACAGCAGAGCTTAAGGATTCTGTGGTTATGGGGCTTTATAAAGGGCAAGAGGACGCTTGTGTTTATGGTATGACTGAAGATGGTAAGTCCGATGGCGTTGTGCAGTATTATTCCAAAGAAATTAAGGCGGTAAAGACTGTAAAAGACGGTGATAAGATTCTCGGGCGCTTTATAATCTCTGCTCACTATAAGAAAGATGCCAATGGCAAAGACCTGCCGCCTTTTAATTATGTCGGCTATGACGCTTGGGGCAAGGTGTTTGTTGAGCCGTATATGAAAGAAGGCGCGATTAAGAATATAAGCGTGAATTTAGGAGAAAAGAGTTTTGTTGTCGGCGATGTTCCTGAACTTACCGGCGATGAACCGGTAAAACGTATCTATAGCGGATTCGATACCGAATTCAATTTACCTGCCGTCAACCAAACCGGCTGGGCGGTGGAGACAGGCAAGAAAATCACTTTTGATAATCAAGATTATCCGATAATCGCCCAGTTGTTGAAGAAGGCTGATGGAACTTTCAGCGTTTCTTATTTCTCGGTTGACGTCGATTCGGGTAAAGAATCAGTTCGCATTGCTTTAGATAAGGCCTACAAAGGTAATAGAGGGTTAGCTTCCTTAATTATCCGCGATAACGCTGGGAACGAAACCGGAACCGAAACCTATCATTATCCGGTCTTAGGCGGGGCGACTGGTAGATTATTATTCAAGACAGAGCAGGTGGTTATCGCAGGTAATCCAGCAGAGAGAGAAAATGGCGCTGTAAAAGCCGCGCTAATGCGCCAGATAGATACTCAAACTAATAAAACAGTCAGGGTTTTTGGTGTTAACAACGATGGTAACGAAGTAATGCTTTTCTTTAGGGGCCCCGTAACTCTTCCGAACGCAGTTAATGTTCTTGGTAAAGTGATTATCGGGTCCGATACATTGGTCACGAGGCCGGTTATTTACTACGATAGTAATTTCAACCTGTTTGATCGTCAGGGTAATGCTATTGATAAGGATACTGCCCTTAATAAAAGCAATGTAGCCGGTTGGGTGGTTAGGACGGATGATAAGATTAAAGGTGAAAAGTGGTTAATTGCCAATGAGATTACTCCTGAAGGGATCTTTGTAATTGCCAGGGCAATGGATAATGATGGTGAAGAGAGAGCGAATATCTCAAAGCTAATAGGAAGCGGGTATTTAGTGGAGATAATTTCTTCCAGTCCCAAAGCTGGCGATGATACTCCGGACAGGATTACTTACCGCGCAGCACGCAGCGGGAATACTTATACTTACGATGTCAAGAATTGGGTTTTTGAAACTAGATATCAGCAGCCAGGAACGCTTAGCGAAATATTCGGCATACCTTTTAACAGCATAGACGCGCAGATAAGAAGCGGCTTAGCAGTATCGGGCATAAACGGTAATACCAGGCTTGATCAGAGCCGGGTTAATACTGTTTGGGGAGCTGTTTGGACGGACTATCGCCTTGCCGACGATCCGCTAAAAGTTATTGTTCATGATCAGGGTTCATTTAAGATTGTGGGTATTGTTTGGCAGGGGAAAGAACAAGTTAGAAGTTTACGCTTAAACTCAGATAATTCTATTACTAGAACCTATGATAGCCGCGGAGCTGACGGCAAGATAGTCAGGGTTAAGGCCGGGGATTTATTTACCGAGCAAAGAGCCGCTGTTTACTTTATGCAGACAGGAAGGGACCTTTGGAGCGACCTGGCCTTGTTGAATATAACTAAGGACACATTGATAGTAAAGGTAACTGAGACCCTGAAGGTGCCCGCGCTCAAGCAGGACGCAAGCGGTGCTTACAAAGTAGTTTATACCGAGCAGGATGATTCCACAAACAGCATTTATCTTTTGCCCAATGATCCCTTGGGTAGCGATCTGTGCCAGATGACTGATACGGATTTTATTCTTTCTGAATGGTGGAAGCAGGGTACTAATTTAACCAAGGCGCCGTTCGGTATTTTACCTAGCAGTTTTGTGATGGATCTTAATCGCGGAAACTTTTTATTCACCTCTACCTATTCTCACCAGGAGCTCAATGGAGACGGCAGGCCGGTGAATGTATATGATATTAATTGGCAGAGGGGGGTTGGCACTGATGATGGATTAAGAGACGAGAGTTTGATTCAGGCAGCCTATAGGATGAATGGAGATTCTTATTGGAATATGTATAAGGCAAGGACGCCGAAAGTCGGCCCGGCCAAGATAAAGCTTTATTACGGCAGCAACGGATTTCCTTCAGAAACAAAGGTGGTGGAGGATGCCGACGGCATTAAATTAGACAAAGAAGATTCTTACTCGGTTTTCACTCCCGCGCCTATACCCGCAGATGTAAAAGGCATTGATATTAAGCCAGGATATCTTTGGTTTAACGAGAGGTTCTTAAGCCGCAAGCATCATGAATGGCTGGATTTATCCCGCGCCAAAGATTATATTTACGGGCCTGTGGACGGCCGCCTGCACGATGACAGAGGCAGATTGATCATGCAGAGGCATAATGTTTTTACCGATGAGTTAAAAACAGGGACTTTCTGGGAAAGGCTGAAATATAACCTGGGACATAACAATGTATTTACGGCGCTTAAGCGCGATGGCGCAATTTGGCCTATAGCGAAAGTATTAGTCTGGGGTTTCCTGGGTTTGGTTGTTGGTATAGGCGCACTATACGGGGTATTGCGCGCTCTCGGCCTTGTTATGCGGGGATTAATATCCGGCAGAGATACCAAGCAGCGTCCGAGCGTGACTGTAAGGCCAGCCCTGCGCAATGATCCTTGGTATATGTTTGTGATTAATCATATCGGGGTAATGAATTATCGGCCGGGGTTAATTAATGATTTATTGCTGCGCATACAACTGGAATATCCGGATGTGAATATTGAGGATTTATTAAAGCATGATACACAAGCCAAAAAAATAGAAGAACCGGCTAATAAATTAGAAGGAGAAGCTAAGAAGTTAGAAGAAGATGCTGAAAAACTAAGAAAATTGGGTAGGGATTCAGAAGCTGCTGCAAAAAAGGCGGAGGCTAAGACTAAAAAAGCAGCAGCTAAGGCTAAGAGGGAAGAGGCCCAAGCGCAGTATTCTGAACAGGAAAGGAAAATATTGAAGTTAATCTCTGACCATCGTAATTTATGGTTCAGGGTACTTTTCCATCAGGAAGCAACGACTATATCAGCAATGCAGCAAAGGAGCTTGGGCCAGAGAATTTCTGCTCCAGATGGGTATGTTTTTACTGAACATGATATGGATACACTTTATAGATATTGCGCAGAAGAAAATATAGATTTATTTACACAATTTGAATCCAGCGGGCATAATTTAGCTTACTATGCGGAGCATCTGAGTGAATTAACCGATGCCATAATAATGGATTTAATCCATGGAGAAAACGGAATTAGGGATTTTCTGCGGCAGCGAAGAGCAAGGGACGGCATCCCGAGCTTTAATTTACCGCAAAGCGGATTGCAATATTTTGCTCTTAGGCTTCCTCAAATCATCGGTAGAATATTCGGATTGTCCGTTCCTAAAATAACAATAATTTTAGCTGTGCCTTTTGTCTTGGCAATTATGTTAGGCGCATTTACAAGCTTACCAGTTATCACTGGGATTATTATGGTCTTTTTAAGCGGCATCCTGTGCGCTATTTTGCTGGGCATGTTTGGCGAGCGCTCTGCGCCGGAAGCCAAACCTGCCTCGGGTGTTTCTTCAAGGTTTTGGGTTATAACTTTTGCCGAGTGGTTTATTTATAATGGCTTGTTGGTTTTTGTTTTATTTGGTTTATGGTCTCCTGTCGGGGTTCCTTGGTGGGGGAAGATTGCTTTCTACCTACCTTTATTATTGAATATAATTCTTTCCTTCTTTTCCATTACTCAGGCAAATTACGCGGCATTACGCAGAAATATCGTGCGCAAGGAAAACCTGGTTAGTGTCACTGATTGTAAAACAGCGCTTGAGAAGATCCGCGAGATAATTGAGGCAGATCCGAGCTACCGCTATATCTGGATGAAGTTTGTGGAGGATTTAAGGGGCGGCATAGACGGCAGTTTCACTGATATCAAAGCTGGGCGCGGCCCGTTGATCTCTAAAGAAGAAAAAGCCAGTCTGTTAGGGATTTTAGATGGCCATGAAGCCAATGTCCCCGAGCTTGCTTTTGTCCGGGAAAGAATCGTGGATCTGGTAAATCGCTACTATATGGAGAAAATCAGCATTGATAATCAGGCACAAGTAGAAACATTGACTATCCAGGGTTCCATGGCTGCCGAGCCTTATAGGGTGTACTTAAGGGATACCAAAGAAGGCAGGGATTGGATGCCGGGAGTGGATGCTAAAGGAAAATGGGAAAATCCCGATGATGAACGAGTGATTGACATTGACATGACCCAGTTTGAAATGATTTTCTCTAAGCACAGCTATGAGTGGAGATTGTTTATTAGTGATGTCTTGGCCCCTGCTTGCGGAGTGGTAATTACAGATGACAATAGGGATATTTTACTTTCTCCGAAGAGAGCAGGAGATGTATTTACTGTCTTAAAAGGAAATAGCTTAACTGATGTTCAGTTAACTAATATGATGGAAGATTGGCTGTGTTGGAGAACAGAAGGCGCTTGGAAGACTACTGAAAGCGAGCGTTTAGCTGCTGTGTGGTCATATAAGATGCTAGCCCATCGCTTGGGGATTATTGCCCACGCAGATTTGTCTGATCCGGTGGAAGAGACAAGATATAATGCCGCGTTAGAGAGCTGGGCCAAGGAGCATGTAAAGATTATATTTAAATACTCTTCCACCAAGAGGAGTAGTGTTGAAGCCCAATTCAAACGCCAAATTCCTGGAGAATACGGGTTTGTTGTTGATGCAGAAGTAGGTAATGACCCCAGGCTTAATCCTGATGGGAAATGGCATAGTCCGGATCCGAGCAGGCCTTGGGCTAATATGCCGCATGTAATTTGCATGTTCCCTGGCAGGAATCCCTCTTTTAACCCGAAATACGGCGGCTGGTGTCAGATGCGCTCTTATATCAGGACCCCGCGCATTGTATGTATGGATGTTGGCCACAGGCAGGAAGTAGAAGATTTTATTTATCTGCCCAATGTCTTCCGTGAGTTCCAGGAAGACCGGACATTAGGCCTGCTTTCAGCCAGCTATAGAGTATACGGCGAAGAATACAGCCCGGAAATTGTATGTAATGCCACAGGCGAAAATACCTGGAATATTCCTATCAGGTCAGTTAAAGCCAGGGTTGGCCGAGAAGGCGGGTTCGGAAAGATGGTTATTGATATAGCGGCTTTGGAGAGCGTAGGCGGAGTTGAAGCATCGCAGATTATTGAAGACACTATAACCAGCTATTTATTGCTTACTGCCGGATACGGCACTAAGCACGTTGAATATATCTGTTTCAAGGGGTCGCAGGAAAAATCAATTTATGATTCAGTCGGCTTTATTCAGAGATTTGCCGGCCCGGTGTCTAAGACTAGCTTAAGCCCTATCTTCTGGGAGTTTATTAGCAGTGATTATGTGCATTATACAGCCAAGGTAGAGGCGCTGTATACCTCTGGGTTCTATTTAAGAAAGCCGCTGGTCTTAGCCACTAATATTGCGATGATTGTCTGCGCCACTCTGCTTCCTTTTGCCGTGTATGCCGGGTTATTCTGGCCGTGGTTATTCACCTATGCCGGGTTGGTTTTTGCCCAGTCCATTAACCTGCAGACTATTGAATATTTTACCGAGAGGTATGGCGCGGTTAAGGGCATGGGATTATTTATGCTTTACTTCCCGATTTTATTCTTATTCTTTGTGGCTTTTATTCCGCCGCACGCCTATAAATTAATCACCGAGGGTTTACACTCCAGGGATAAATACAGCTTAACTGACCGGTCTCCGGTTTTAGTCAGGACTACTTTCTGGAATATGGCCAAGGAGTTTTCCTTTGGCATATTCTTAGCTAATCTGTTGCTTTTGGTTGTGGCTTTGCGCGCGCCGTTTGATCCCTTAGGCTGGGCAATCAATGTCTTTTTACTGGCAATGCCTCTGGCTTGGGCCTTTGGTCCGTTTATGTGCAACCCGCGCAAAAATGGTACATTTAAAATAGCAGAAGCTATAAGCGGAAAATTGGCAAAAGGTAAGCCAATAGCAGAAACTTTAAGCAGAGGATTGGCAAAAGTTACAAGAAAAAATTTTATAATAAGATTACCTTTAAAGACACAAGAGTTGATGGAGAATTTACCGCTCATGATACAAAAGTTCTTAATTGGGCTTGTTCAGGGACTTTTGGCTATTTCTCCAGCTGTGGTTTTGATTGGCCTTAGCTTGCTTGGTTTTTCCCAAGCCGCGGTTATTTATATCATGGCTAGTTTGGTTATTGCTACTCTGGCAGTGATAGGCTTATACCTGTTGCATTCTATCCGCTTAAAAACTTTGGCCTTGCTTACTATTGCTGCGGCAATTCCTTTAGGCATTGCCCTTGGCGGAATCAGCGCAGCGATTGCAGTTGCAGTTGGTATGGGTTTAGTCTTATTAAATCAGTTTTATCCGAGAATAAAAGGTCATGATACGAAATGGTTAAAAACTCTGGGTCTATTAACGATTGGTTCTGCAATTCCTTTGGGCATTGCCCTTGGCGGAATCAGCGCAGCGATTGCAGTTGCAGTTGGTGTTATCGAGCTCGCAATTAACTATGCTTATTCAAGAAGAAATCATCAGGGCGCTACCTTACATATCGGGCCATTTGTCGCCTATATTTTGAGCGTACTTTATTACCCGGCTAAAATAAGGGTAATGCTATGGGCAAAACAGATTCAGCTTAAATTTGCAGGTAGAAAAATAGGTAAGGATAATGATTTAATCCGGAAGGTAAACGAATTAAAAATACCCTGGATAATGAATGATGTAAAAGTTGAAACACTGGCATCATGGGTGAGCAGAGTTATTCATGGCGCAGGTTCGTTTGATAAGAAAGATAATAAGGGCAATATAGTCAGAGATGAAAATGGCAATATTATCAAAATAGGAATTATTGGATTGATACTTGATTGGTTTAAAAAAAGAATAGATGAGCGTAATCGCGCTGTAGCGCGGCACAATCAGCGGGTTCAGGGGCATAATGTGCGGATTTGGGTTATCAAGGAGTTCGGAAGAGCCAACTTTAATTCTGACGTTAAGGAAGATCTTATAAAAGAAGCAATAGATAATCTCACCAGGAGATTTGAGTTGTGTAAGGTTGCGATAGATTTTAGAGAGCTTATCAAGCAGCGCGGTATTCATTTTAGCCGCGCGCCGGATGGCTGGAAATACGGGCCATGTATTCTGGACGAGTCTACGCCTACAGCCGCCAATATTACGATAATCTTGCCCGCAGATGCAAAAGCTGACAGTATTGAGCATGAATTACGCGCGGCTTTAATCCCCGGTTTAACCCACCAAGAAAATACTAATTTTGATAAAAATTTAGCTGAAGCCAAGATTAAGCGCGATTTAACCGTGCTGCCTTCAGCTCTTCAAGTAAAAATTGAAGCTTTTCAAAAAGAACAGTTTGGCCAGATTTGCGATTTTAGGGCTGGTGGTGAATCGGAGGAGAATGCGGTCATCTTATCAACGGGCAGCGGTAAAGTAATTTTAAGCAGAGCTTGGAGATTTTTCACCAATCGTAATAATTTACTGTTATTAGGATTAGTTTCAGCTTTAGCGTTTTTGGGTATTGGTTGTAATGGAGAAATTGCTCCTGGAGATAGAATTCCAGAAGTTACTATAAGCGGCATAAAAGACCTCATTTTTTACCACCCATTTATTAGTAGCCTTGGTTTTATTGTAGTTGCTGCCGCTACAATTATATCGGTTCCCATATTTATCTGTTGCCTGTTTTTATTAAATCAAAATAAAATAGAACGGATTGAGCGAGTATTGAGTTTTAAACTTAATATTGCTCAAAAAATAACTTCTAAAGAGCAAAAATATAATAAGAATTTTGTAAGTGGATTATCCATATTAGCATCAGCAATTTACCTTGTTGTAGCTATAAAGAACGGTTCTTCTTGGCCAGCAGCATTTGGTCTTGGCTGTTTTGTATGGATCATCACGTTAATTCCTACGGTCTTGTTTGGAAACACCATTCTTATAAGTTTTTTAAATAAATTAAATCATTATTTAAGAAAAAATTTAAGTGTTCAAGAAATAGATAGGTTAAATTTAGCAAGTTCTGATATTTGGAGAAATAAATTCTCCATTTCTAAACGCTTAGATTTGATTGATTTTATGTTATCAAAAGGTTGGCCAATCGCAAGGATAGGGCTAGTAATACAAACGGCAAGTAGAGAGAATTGCCTACTAGACAAAATTAAAGACTCAATCAATTTCTTTGTAGCTAGAAATATAGATATCGAAAATAATCTGGAGCTTCTCAGGAGGTTGTTGTATTGTTATTCACTTTTAGATATTAATGATTTATTTGACTTTATTTTATTAAAAACAGGCAATATCCGTGATGCTATAGATATCGTTCAAGCAATTGCTATGGAGCAGTTCTCTTTGCCTAATACTAAAGATTTAATTAATTTTGCATTAACAAAAACAAGCGATATGCAACTTACCATAAGAATTCTTAAAGCAGCAGGGTATGGTAATATGGTGTTATCTGATGCTAAAGATTTGATCAATATTGTCTTAGAACGAGCAGCTGATATTAAAGTCACGATAGAAATTTTTGAATCATTAGCACATAGTGGGATCTCTTTATCCGACATTAAAGATTTAATCAATATTGTCTTACCGCGAATACCCGATATTCAAGATACAATGAGAATTATTAACGCGGCAACAGGATTCAGCCTATTTTTATCAGATATTAAGGATTTAATCACTGTAGCATTATCAAAAACAGATAAGCCGCAGGAAATAGTTTCTGGTCTTAAGACTGCTTTAGCTATCGTAGCTACGTATAAAAACGTTCCAGGAAATGAAATAATAAATCAGGGATTTGCAGGCGGAGCTTCTTGCTCAGGAGATGGGTATTTTGTAGACTATAATACTGAAACTGTTCTCACTGGTTATGACATTCTCGCTGCAAAACAGTATTTGGAAGAGCACCTTGGAAAAGGCGAAGGTCAGCCTAACCACGACTTCCTTAACTCCGCCATTCCGCACAAAGGCACCCAGGGAATGCCCGGCATCAATGATCTGTTAGTTGATCCGCATACCCAGCATAACATAGTAGGCAATAACACCGGATTTGAAGATGCTGTTGCCGCAGCCAAGAGCGCTGCTTTGGCCTTCCTGGATGCGCAGGGAACAGTGGTGGATGAGAACACCAAGAATAAGCTGGCCATAGATTTAGTTGTTCCCAAGGAAAGATCTCCTCCGGGATTCTTAGGCCTGATGTATTTTAGCGCCAAGCTCTGGCAGTATGTCCATGCCGGACAAGGCAAAGACAAAAAGACCCCCACAGTTTATATTGCCCTGGCCTTAGTAAAATATTTCCAAGGTAACTTAGATGCAAAAACACTGAATGATTATCTCGCCGCTTTATTGATTCACGAAGTTGCTCACCTTAGCGGATCAACCCATGAGCAGGCACAGGCGTTGCACAGGGCGTATCTTAGAGAGAGAGGATATTCGGAAGAAGTATTAGAAAAATTATTAATCAGCCTAACTGCTGAATACACCCGTCTTTCCAATGCCACTTACCCGGCTGCGGCCTCTGCTCATCCCGTCCTTGCCAGGGGAAGGATCGTCACTGATATAGACGGAACGGTCCTCGAATCTCCCACCAGAGACAAGCAAGAGATACTGGTGGAAAACCCGGTATTCCATGATGTTTTCGGTTTACTGCAAAGAAGCTTTGGCTTTAGCCCGATTACCGGCAACAACTTAGATCAGTTCATTTATCGCGTAGTCAGCTACATTCCTCCCACGTTAAGAAGAAATCTCTCCATCTATGTCAACGGCGCTGCCCAGAAATTCATCTTTGATGAGAACGGCGACTATCAGGAAGACCTGCGTTACCGGTCGGATAAGAGTATCACCAGCCACGACCGCAAAGTCATTACCGAAATCTTACAGGCTGCCATAGAAAGATACTGGCAGAGATTCCTGCAGAATCAGGCCGCCTACTTTAGCCTCTATGATACTAAACGGGAATTTTTTGTGGACGTAGCAGGAAACTTTAGAAAGGCATTCCTGGATTCCCGCGGTGAGGCTTCCGACGGAAGCCTGGTTCAACTTTCAATAGTGCTTGTTCCTTCCCGCAAACTCATAGCCAAGGATAGATTAGCCCAGCTTAATCTTCAGCAGGACGAAAGAGAAGTGGTGCTTGCCGAGATTAACGCGGATATTGAGCAGAGGATTGCCGCAGGCGAGTTGTCACCGGAGTTTCGTACCAAATACAATATTATCGCAGGTGGCGCAGTCAGCATTGATGTTAATGTCGGCGGGATCAACAAACTCTCCGCAGTCAAGGACCTGGTAGAGAACGAGGGCATTGCCCCAGAAGACATCCTTTACTTTGGTAATGAATTTGAAGAGGGCGGCAATGACCGGCCGGTAATGGCTATGCCCGGAATAATGGGAGTAAATGTCGGCGAACATCAGGCTATTAATTTACCCGGCCTTTATGGCGTTGGAGTAGGCATTCAATTTACCAAAAAATGGTTTGAGTTTGCCTGTGCCCAGTCCGATATCTTAACCCAAGCCCAGCAGGTCAGGCCGGCGATTCAAATAGTGCGTGCGGCTATAGCCGGAGTGACCCTTACTTCTCCTCGTCGCATTATTCAGCCAAGCGTTGATGCCAAGGAATCATTAAGGGGCAAGATTGAACAGGTTATCGCGGATTTACGAGCCAAGGGAGTTTATGGAACAAGATTAGATAATTTAGAGAATGGTTACCGCGATGCCTTAGATAGAATGAGCAAGCGCTATGGCGAAAGATCCGGAATTTTACACAATCTTCCCATTCAGGTAGCTGGCGGTATGCAGGTAGCTGCTTCAGTCAGCCCGGATGTCTTATTGTTAAGCTATGATACTTTGGGCAGTAAAGAAAGAGTAACCGGGGAGCTCTTAGAAGAATTTGACCATTTTATTACCGCTGCGCAAACCCCAAGTGAACGCGCCTGCGCCGAGTTTAGAACCGATATCGAACAAGGGCTTTATTTCTACTCGTTAAGCTTAGAAGGGCAGGCATCCTATTTAAACAGTCTTATAGGAGAAAGAGCAATCAATTCTCATGATAATGATTTTTATACAGTATTAGTTAGGTCTTATCCGGATTTGTTCAAATTCTATAATCTGCTTGACCTTATGGAAGAAAAGTATGGTTTAAGCAAAGAAAAGCGCAATATATTAAAGCAGATTATAGGCATACAATCCAGGATGGACAAGCTGGAAAAGGAGAGAACAGCCAGCGAAAGAGAACGGTTGTTTGATCTGGCGTTTAGATTTGGGTTGGAAAGCGGGGTATATCCAGCGGAAATTACCGCTAAATATAATATTGACAGCCTGGCAGAGGGATTGATTGCTTATTATACCGGGCTTGATAGCCGCTTTACAGTTAACTTTGAGATTATGAGTATGGAGTATTTTGCCAAGGAGAAGCTGGACAAAGCACGCATGATTACGATGAGAAGTATCGTTGAAGAATCAAAGAACACCGGTATGCCTGTGCTATTGACCGTAATCGGTATGGTAGGTTTAGACCCGGCTAAACCTCAGGATGCCCTGCTTCTTTCCCAGATGCCGCGCGGCCCTCCGAAAGAAGATTATATTTATGAAGTAGTATATAGCGGCGGCGGCGGCAGATCTACTACCGATCTGGCCTGGGAATTCACTAGATCCGCCAGAGAGATCAAGGCCAAGGTTCAGAATATATTCGCCACTATCACCACAACCGCAGATGACGGAAGCCGTTCCAGGGAATTGCAGGATATTATTAGGGACATCTGGAAGATATATATTATTTCTCCCGGCGATGCCATTGTGCTCTGGCATTGGTTAACCGGAGACCCCACCAAATTAGAGCTTATTTATGAAAAAAGCGATTTCTCCGCGAAGGTAAACGTTAATGAAGCAGATGCCGCTACCCTGCAATTATTATCTCTATCTGAAGAAGAGGCAGAGCAAATCATTGCTAACATAAAATTGTTTGGCCCGATCGAAAAAGTCGAGGAGTTACTTGCTCGAGGCGCAATTGATAAGAAGGCCTTCGATAAGGTTAAAGATAACGTTCTCGTAGGTAAACATTCAATCACGACAGTAGAGGGCATGGTAAAAGAGCGTATAAGGGCTATAGACGGCCTGATCGGCCGTCCTTATCAGGAATATGGCCAGCATACCCGTCCAAAGGATTTGCTGTTCTTTACCGCTAACGTATTGAATATGGCTAGAAAGGCCGATCAAAGATATATAAAAAGCGGCATGAGAAAGCTTCGGAACGAAAGCTGGATGAATCTTTTTCTGGCCTGCTCTATGGAAGAAATCGGGATGTTAAATGTATCAGAAGACGGCAAGACAGCCAAGCTTGATACAGAAAAAGATTTTAGTAAATTAAAACAGATACTGGGAGTCGAGGGGTGTGTATGTCCGGCTACGTATGATGAAGTTACTTTGTGCACAATAATGGAAGCTGCCGCAGTTAAGATCGGCAAAGATGTAGTGATTATAGGAATGGTTGAAGGCCAGGGGATATTCGTAACTCCGGTTAAGAAAACCAATCCTAGCAAAAAAGGTAAGCCTGGTGAAGAAGATAAACCCGGGGAAGTGGAAACTACGCATCTGAATGAGGCAGGGACAGGATCGCTAGTTACATCAGCCGGAGTAGCCTTAAAATTAGACGGATGCCAGGTGTACTTTAGAAAGACTGCAGATGGTGATGTCGCCATGCGGATAGATGGCTGTAAAGATGAAATAATTATTATGGAAGACAAAGAAGAGGAAGCCAAGACCGTTCTACGCGTTGACGGCCATATTACCATTGTGCCTAACACCAGGGCCAAATGGGAAAATTTGAAGCAGGAAGCAGGAAAAATAGAAGCCACAGAAGTTGATGATGAGGATGGCGGCGGCAATATTTATAAGGCTGTTATTAGCGACGGTGGCCTTGATGTTATTCCGGCTGGGGTAACCGTTAGTTTTAAGAGCCGCCTTATTGAAGAACAGGTCAGTATCACCGATGCCGCCGAATTTCATCCTTCCCCTGTATGGGTATTGATAAATAAAAAGGTCAAGACCGACGCAGAAGGAAGGATTGAATACGAATACAAACTTGACAAGGAAGGCAAAATTAAGCTAGACAAAGATGGACAACCCGTTGTTATTATCGATAGCAAAATAAAAAGAAGGGTTTATCGCAATCTTACCCCTCAAGAAATACCCGGGGCTGGTAAAGGCGTAAAAGAAATGATTGAAAGGACAATCACGTTGCTCTGCGCAGGAAACGGGAGTTTGTTTACCAGCGCTATCCCCAACTTTATGGTCGGTGATATTTCGTTAGGCTTTGCAAAGCGCAAGGATATTGCCAGGGTATTTATTGTCAAGGCAACAACCGACATAGAGTCAGCCGGGCTAACAGTAAAAGAACAGATACTGGCCTTTGAAAGAACCCTTGAGCGCGCTATAGGCAGTAAGATAAAATTTGAAGAAATATTTCCTTTTATAATTGTTCCAATGGTTCCGGAGAGGACGCGTCAGCATCTTATCGATATAAGGGACAAGAAACGCGATGAAATTAAAAAGAAAAGAGCTGCGGGTGATTTGTCAAAAAAGCTCAGTAAAGTTCCCGGTGACGTGCAGAAATTACTTCCAGAAGATATTGAGTTTTTATCAGAGCGTGGATTGATTGTTTACGAAGTCACCGATTTTACCGAGCACAGGAAAAATGGAGAATTGGAATCTTTGCTTTATAATCGCTTGAACCTGACCCACACCCTGTATGAAATAGGCATGATGTTTAGGCTGTTCAGGATCTTCACGCCGGAGCCACTGAAGGCATATAGAGATTGGCGTACGCAGCGTCTTAATGTTCGTATGCACCAACAGAATGAGGCTTATTATGCCCCGCATTTTCTGGCCTCCGCGGATGTATTTGACACTATAGAGCATCTTGCGCATTTAAGCACGCGTCCCTTAGAAAAGGTAAGGGTATGGCTTGAATATAGAAAAGATGAGTATCGCAGCTTCAATCTGGATATAGTAAATGACTTAACATCCGACGAAACCAGATTTATGTCTGGCATTCTTGTCAATTATATATATAACAAAATGAGCTCATTAGGCGCCAGGAGAGTGGTGATCGATTGCGACCGCGCCTTATTCGCTGCCATCTCTGAAGATTTTCATAAGGCATACAAGCAAGGCATGGGTTATTCCTATAGCAAGATCGGGAAATATATGGAAAAATATCATTGTCTACCGGAATTCGGATTAATACATATAGATGATGCCCCGGAAGTTATCAATTCCGCCGAAGGTAATCTTGCTAGTCGGTTTTTAGCGGGCACCGCCATTGATTTATCAGATAAGAATGTTCTGGGCATAGAGTTGGGCCGTAGCTTTATAAGGGTGATTGGATTAAGCAATGGTAATTCGATAAAATATAGCCGTGATTTTGCCTGGAATCCAGGAATGATTACCGACGCCAGCTATTATGCCCAGGTAGTAATAGATGAAGTAAATAAAGCCAGGGAGGATATGGGCAGAATAGACGCAGTAGGTATCAGTTGGCCAGGAGCGGTGAATGAAGGCAAGATTATAGCCAGAGGCTCCAGCACCATGAGGTTGACCAAAAAGGATTTCGAGGAACAAATAAGTTCATTAGGGGAGCAAGTTGGCAGGCTCCTGGGATTGCCGGTTATCGTAGTCAATGATGGCGTAGCCGCGGGTTTATGGGAGGCAGTAGAGACAAGAAACGATAACGTACTGTTATTAGGTATGAGTGATTCAGTAAGCTCCTGTTATATTGGTGAGGACGGCCATCTGGCAGCTGTTTTCAATGAGGCCACCAATCTCATTATTGATTTATCTTTGGGAGCTGCTAAACACTCTATCTCCCATGTGCAGGGAGCTGCCCAGCAGTATCTCTCTAAGATGGGCGTTGCCAGGTTAGGAAAAAGGCTTTTAATGGGAGATTTGTTGTCTTCGGAAGTGGATAACGATTTTGAAGATGCGGTTGATATTGTAGTGAAAAAGAGCGATACCCATGGCTTAAAGAAAGAGGAATTCTTCGAGTTAATGGATTTAGCCCTTAAGCTGGAAGATGAGAAGAAGGACTGCAGGGAAAAAGCCAGCCTTATTTCGCATTATATGAAAAGAGATGCCCCTAGAAAAGCTAAACTTTTGGATATTGATATTGAAAAATTAGATGCGGCTTTGTGTGAGCCTACCGACGCAGGCGTAAAGCTTGTGCAGGATGCTATACTAAAACTAGCCAATGCGATTAAGGGCAAGCCGTTAGACGATATTGTTAAAGCTATAAGCCTGGGTTTTGCTGCTAAAGTCATAAATTATTATCGCCTATATCAGGTGCCAACAATCTTAATTCCGGATCAAACCGTTGGGGAATTTACCGGAAATTTGATCATTAATAAGCTGCGAGAAATTCTTTCTAACAGAGATGAAGTGAATGCTCTTATTGTTAAGACTTTTCACTCCTTGTTGTCTGCTCAAGAAATGCGGGAGATGCTTGAAAGAGATTTTCCAGGATTGAAAAAGATCAATTTCTATCTTGCAAGCCAGATTTCTTATCAGCGGATCACCCAGGACCTTGAAAATGAGGATAATAAGTGCGCCCAGTTAATTGGCAAGTTGATTTATGAAAATATAGGCCGTTATTTAGCCGTGGCTATTCATGAATTAAGTGATGTCTTCAGAATGAAACAAGTTTTAATCTATGGGGATATCACTTGGGGCGGTGCCGGCAAGGTCATTGTTGATGCCGCCAACACATATTTGACATCTACAGGATTGGGGCGTGGAGTTAAAGTAACATTAGGGCCGAGAAACTCCAATGTTTTAGGAAGAGAAGGGGCATTTGGCGCGGCGTATTTTGCCAGCCAGATAGTGAAAAAATCCCCAACTATTCCTAACCCCGACTTCCTCAACTCCCGCGTTGCCCATACCTCCACCATGGGGATGCCCGGGATAAATGATGTATTATCTGACCCGGCAACCGAGCACAATATT